>CAZEPA010000123.1:267-9730 GCA_964513955.1 uncultured Anaerolineae bacterium
GCAGCCATATTGCCTCGCTGAGCAGCCGGGGTGTGGCGCCTGTTAGTCGAGGACAACGCGGCATCGGTCAGGAGGACATCGGTCGGGCGCTGGACGCGGCGAGAGCGGTGCCCATTCCCCACAATCGCGAAATCATCCACACGCTGGCCCGTTCGTGGACGGTAGATGAGCAGCAGGGCATTCGCGATCCGATCGGGATGCATGGATTTCGGTTGGAGGTGGACGCACACCTGATTACAGGCGCCGCCTCCTCCATTGCCAATCTGGTCAGTTGTGTGACCGCACACGACATCGAAGTGGATGAACTCGTTCTCGGACCATTGGCGGCTGGTGAAGCGGTGCTGACACCCGCCGAGCGCGATATGGGTGTGGTGGTGGCCGACATCGGAGGCGGTACGACCGACGTGGCCTTGTTCTTAGAAAACGCGCTATATCACACCGTGGTGTTGGACGTGGGCGGCAACAACCTGACGCAGGACGTGGCGGTGATGCTGCATGCGCCGTTCAAAATCGCAGAGGCGCTGAAGGTTCGTCACGGGCATCTGCAGCCTGCCTCTTTGCGGCCAGATGACGTTGTGCAGGTCAGCCCATTTGGCGACCAAGGGCAGACCAGCGTGCCGCGGGCGTTTCTGGCTGAAGTGCTCGAAGCGCGCGCCGAGGAGATTCTAGAGTCACTGCTGCGTGAGGTGAAGCGCAGCGGTTATGATGGGCTGCTGCCAGCCGGTATTGTGTTGACCGGCGGCACCGCGCAGTTACCCGGCTGGATGGAAATCAGCCGTCAGTACTTGCAGCTGCCGGTGCGCATCGGCAGCCCGCGCAGCAATATCAGCGGCTTACGCGAAGAGCTGCGCAGTCCGATGTACGCGACCAGTGTGGGGTTGCTGTTGTGGGGAGCGAAGCAGCACGGCGGCAGTCGTCCCCGCACCGCAGCGTTGCCCTGGTTAGAACGCGTATGGCAGTGGTTGCGCAACTTGATGCCTGGGTAGTCAAGCGGCCGTGTTGTCGTATTGGGATTAGCCCGGCTGTCGCGGCGAGCACATCGTAGGCGGCCGGCGCCCGGATCGTTGAGCAAAACTCATCGGTAACAACTAGAAAAACCAACTTCTCATTAGGAGGCAGTTCGATGTCTACTTCAGTTGCACGTAAGACACAGCAGCAAGGTTATGTTGAAAATGTGGCCCAGATCAAGGTGCTGGGCATTGGCGGCGGCGGCTCAAATGCCGTCAATCGTATGATTGACGCTGGAATTCAAGGGGTTGAGTTCATTGCCGTCAACACGGACGCCCAGGCGCTGATGCTTTCCCAGGCTCCGCAGCGTCTACGCATCGGTGATAAGCTCACCAAAGGACTTGGTTCGGGCGGCAATCCTGAAATTGGGATGAAGGCCGCGGAGGAATCAACCGAAGACATTCAGGCCCTGGTCAAGGGCGCAGACATGGTGTTTGTCACCGCCGGCATCGGCGGCGGCACGGGCACCGGCGCTGCGCCGGTCATTGCCCGCGTGGCACGCGACATGGGCGCGTTGACGATTGGCGTTGTGACCAAGCCCTTCTCGTTTGAAGGTTCGCGGCGCATGCGCTCGGCCGACGAGGGAATTGCGCGGCTGAAGGAGCACGTAGATACCCTGATTGTGATCCCCAATGATCGGCTGCTGCAAGTAGTAGACAAGAAAGCCTCCATCGAGACAGCGTTTCGCACGGCGGATGATGTTCTACGGCAAGGTATCCAGGGTATCTCTGAGTTGATCACCGTGCCCGGGCTGATCAATCTTGACTTTGCTGATGTGCGCACGATCATGAGCGAAGGCGGTTCCGCGTTGATGGCGATTGGCCGCGCGAAGGGTGAGAACCGCGCCAAGGATGCGGCGGAGCAGGCGATTCACAGCGCACTGCTGGATGTTTCCATTGACGGCGCCCAAGGCATTCTGTTCAACGTAACGGGCGGCCCTGACTTGACCCTGTTCGAGGTCAATGAAGCGGCAGAGATCGTGCGCTCTGGGGTTCACCCGGAAGCCAACATCATCTTTGGCGCCGTGATTGATTCGACTATGACGGATGAAATTCGCATTACCGTCATTGCCACCGGATTCGAGGCGGCCCATGCGATGCGCCGGCCAGCCAACACCGCCCAGGTCTTGCGCGCAGATGCTCGCCAGGCGCAGCCTGCGACTTCGAGCAGCACGACCCAGGCCATTCCTTTTCCTTCGCGTACGTTCAGCCGTGACAAGCTGGATGAAGTGCCGGCCTTCATTCGCCGTCGCGCCGCAGACGGTAAGTAGAACAGGGGCGCATGCCCCACATAAACCAATCGCCAGCAGTTTGACGCTGCTGGCGATTGGTTGAAGGTCGTAATCGTCTCACGGGCTGATCAGGCATCGGCCTGCTGGCTCGTAAATTTCCCTTGACGCGTCAAGCGTTCATATTCGTGCTTGAATCGCTGCACCACACGTAGGACGTCCTGAGCCAGATCGCTTTGCGGATCCAGCTCAACGGCCCGGCGCGCGCAGTGGAGCGCTTCCTGGAACTGAAAGGCTCGCGTGTAAACGAGCGCCAAATCGGTCAGCGTGACCATGTTCGAACGATTGGCCTGCAACGCCTCTTGCAGCAGGGCGCGACCTTGTGTTTCATCGCCTGAATTGAAAACAGCCCAACCGACCGCGCGCAGGTATTCATCATCTTCTGGCGACAGCTCAAGCGCATGCCACAGCGCGTTGATGGCTTCTTGCCAGCGCATGCCGGCCGAGTAGATGATGCCCAGGAGGTAATGATATTCGGCCGCGGCGCTGTTGTGCTCTATGGCGTGCTTGAGGTTGGCTTCGGCGCGGTCTAATTCGTGCAAGGAAAGGTAGATGTCACCCAAGTAGGCGCTGATTACCTCGCAGCCTTTATCGCCCAGGGGATGGCGAGCCAGCGTTTCCTCCAGCAGGTCAGCGGCTCGTCCGAGCTGTCCTCGTTGTACAAGGTGATCTGTTCGTCTGAGTAGTTTTTCCAAACGGTTCATTGAGCCCTCCACAACAGGTGGTCGCAGGCGCAATCATGGCTACCAGGGGAAATCCATCGCGTACGTTCTAAACTCATCAATCTGTCACTCAGAACTCCGAACACGGCCGTCAAAGGGCGAAAACGAAATGCTCATAGGCTAAGGCCTCAGCGCTTGTACGGTCGGCTCATTGGAAAGATGCAAATCCAGCAACGATCAGCTGCTAGTCTCATTGTAACACAAGCCTGGTGGTTGCGCAATCAAAGGCGGGCCTGCCGCCCTGTCAGGGGTAGAATCAACATGATGCGACGCCTTCTCTATTCCGTTGTGATCATCGTTCTGCTTGCCACACCTGCCGCGTCGTCCGCAGGGCAAAACCTTGTTCCGCCTGATCCTGGCCTGCCCGGGCCTTTTGCCACCGATCAGCTCAATTTCACCCTCCAAGGCAACGGGGCCACGGTATTCTACCCTGGCGCGAATGGCGTCGTGGCGGCGGGCGGTCCTTTTTCAGGGTTGGTGTTGGGACACGGGTTTGCGCGCAGCCGCAGCAATCACAGCGCCAACGGGGCATTCCTGGCGTCGCATGGCTTTATCGTCGTCACGGTGGATTTTCCAAACCCGTCTGCCCCTGATTTCGATGTGTGGGCGGCGAAGATCAGCGCCGCGCTCACCTGGCTGGAGACAGAGAATGCAACCCCTGCTTCCCGTTTTTGGGGCCACATCGCCACCGACCGTTTTGGCGTGTTAGGCCATTCCGCTGGCGGCATGGCCGCATGGGTGGCGGCGGGCCGTGACAGCCGTATCAAAGCCATCATGCCGTTGGATCCGGTGCCAGGCTCAGGCGCGGACTTGAATGCGCTGGGGGCTGGGCTGACGATGCCCTCGGCTTGGGCAGCCGCGCCGCCCAGCAGCTGTAATTCCAGCGCCGCCTATACGCAGGTCTATCCGCTGACGGCCGCCGCGCAGCGTGCACAGTACGTGGTGAGCAGCGCCACCCACTGCGATTTCGAAGACCCCACCGATGTCCTCTGTACACTTTTTTGCGGCAGCGCCAGCGCCTCGCGGCGCCAGGTCATCCGCCGCTATGCGGTCGCCTGGCTGCAATACTATCTCGTGGGTGATACAGATTATTATTATTACCTTCATGGCAATGGGCTGGCGGCGGACCTGGCCGCGGGTCGGCTCACCAACGTGACCGCGCGCAATACGCAGCCCCAAGGATCTCAGGTGCAGGCAGCCCATGAAGGGGGCGCGGCCCAGTTGACCTGGCAGCCTTATCCCGTGTTGCCATTGGCCGGGTACACTATCTACCGCCGGCGGTTGCCTGATCCAACTCCCACGCGGGTAGCGACGTTGGGCCTGGTGGGAACTTACCTGGATGTCGGCCTGCCGGCCGGTGATTTTGAGTACAGCCTGGCGACGCGCGACACCGGAGACCAGGAGCACCAACGGGTCATCCTGGCCCCGCTCACCGTGGCCTGCTACCGTTTTGATGTGGCGCCGACCGCCTGCGATGGCGCAGTCAACTTGACCGATGTACAAGCCGTGGCCGCAGCCTGGCCAAGCGTCAGTGGTCAGCCCGGCTACAGCACGCGCCTGGATGTGGATGGCGATCAAGTGATCAGTATTGTGGATGTGCAGCAGGTGGCGGCCGCGTGGGGCTGGCCCAATTCCTAAAGCGCCGCTTATTATACATTGCCTATTCAAACATTTGACAAACTTGGAACAGTTGTGTATAATGCGTTCATCGAGGCGAAAACAAGAAGTCAAGGACTTTGAATTCTGTTTCAATACGTCAGGCGCTTACAGGAGGGCATTGTGGCGAAGAGTGGCAGTCAGCAAGATCTAAGTCAATTGAGTGATGAAACCCTGGTTCAATTATTTGTGAGCGAGCCGCTGCGTTATGCACAGGCTTTCGAGATTTTGGTAGAGCGTTATCAGGGCAAAGTGTTTGGTTTGTCATTGCGAATGATGGGAAATCGAGAAGAAGCCGAAGATCAGGCGCAAGAGGTATTCGTCAAGGTGTATCGCTCGCTGGCCCGCTTCGAAGGCCGTTCGCGGTTCAGCACATGGCTCTATCGCATTGCTGTCAATGCGTGCCTGGACGCCATCGAAAAGCGCCGCCGGCGCCCGCAGGCCGCTGACGTGGAGTGGAGCGACCTGGCCGAGACCGAGCCGGTGGACACAGAACTGCTGCGCTGGCACGCGCCTACGCCTGAGCAGGCTTATCTACATAAAGAACAATCGAGCGTCGTTCACAGCGCGCTCAGCAAGTTGGACGAGTCGCATCGGCAGGCCATTGTGCAGCGCGAGTTGGAAGGCCTGAGCTATCAAGACATGGCCGCTCATACCCGCATTGGGCTGAGCGCGATGAAGATGCGTGTTCACCGCGCGCGCAAAGCCCTGGGCGCTGTGTTGCAGCAGCAGGTTCAGGTGGGAATGGCATAGTCCAAGCAGCCCCGTAGGCCCGTCAGCGCCTCCTGAGGACCTGACTGGCCGCGCTGCTTGCTTGAAGGAACAGAGATGAACGAGAAAATCCTGCAGTGGGTGGTGTGCCCGCAATGTGCGGATCGCCAATGGCAGATCGAACGCGCCGCCGTTCGCTGTCAGGCTTGCGGCTCTCGCTACCCCGCGCAGAATGATGTGCTCAATCTGCTGCCGAACGGCCCGCATTTCTTGACCGCGGCCCAGCGAACCAATTTCACGCGGCCGGTCGCGTGGGGCTATGAAGACCTCTGGCGGCGCCGTTCGTTAAGCCTTTTGAGCGGTCAGCCTTTGGGTCTTGACCGCGAACTGGCTTTGCTCGATGACTGGATGGCTGAGGCTGGATCGGGCGTCTTCTTGGACCTGGCTTGTTCGCATGGCCTGTATGCACGCTCGCTGGCGCGCGGCGCGCCGCTGCGACGACTCGACCGGCAAGTGATCGCGCTGGACAGCTCTCCGCTGATGCTGCAGCAGGCCGCGGCCAAAATCCGTCATGCCAACCTGACGACGGTTCATCTCCTGTGCGCAGAAGGAGAAGCCCTTCCGTTTGCCGCCAACGCGTTGGATGGCATTGTGTGCGGCGGCTCGCTCAACGAGTTCAAGGCGGCCGATTTGGTTGTGGCTGAGGCTGCGCGCGTGCTCAAACCGCGCGGGGCCTTTTTCTCCATGCATCTCCTGACCAGCGAATCTCCGTGGCCGCGGCGTTTGCAGGGTTTGGCTCGCCAGGGGGGAATTGAATTTTGGGATGCAGCCAGTGTGCAGGCGTTGTTTGCCCGCCAGGGGTTGCGCCTGGAGCGTGAGGAGCAGTTTGGGATTGTGGGGTTTGCGCTTTTCAGGAAAGAGGCTCGCTGATGACACTAGATCGGGTGGAAGTCCGGGATTTACTGTTGCGCTGCATTATTGGCATCAATCCTGAAGAACGCGTCAACCCGCAGGATGTTCTTATCAACTTGACCATGTTTGCCGATATTTCCAGGGCCGGACACAGCGACGACATTGCGGATGCCATCAACTACAAGACGGCCACCAAGCGCGTGATTGCCCTGGTCGAACAGTCGAGATTTTTTCTGGTTGAAAAGATGGCGACAGAAATCGCGCATCTGATTCTTTCCGAGTTCGATGTCGAACGCATTGTGGTGCGCCTTGAGAAACCGGGCGCGCTGCGATTTGCCCGCTCGGTTGGTGTTGAAATCGAGCGGACGCGCGCTGATTTTGACCTGCCGTCGCTCCCTTCGCGTGCATGAACACCGTTTTTCTTAGCCTGGGCTCAAACATTGACCCTGACATTTATCTCCCTGCCGGGGTAAACCGTCTCGCGGCCCTGGGTGAAGTCGCGGCTGTTTCATCCATTTATGAAACCCTGGCGGTGGGCGACCCCACGCAGCCGAATTTTCTGAATGCCGCTGTGATCTTATTGACGCCGCTCTCTGCCGATCTGCTCAAGCAGCAGTTGCGCGCCATCGAGCTCTCGCTGGGGCGGCAGCGCAGCGCCGATCTGAACGCCGCACGCACCATTGATCTTGATATTGCCTTCTTCAACCATGACATTCTCCTTGTGGGCAAACGTCACATCCCTGATCCCGATATTCTTGCGCAGCCCTACCTGGCGCAGCCATTGGCTGAGCTGGCGCCAGATTTCATTCACCCCGAGACCGGCCAGACCCTCAGCGCCATCGCCGCGCCATTTCTCCATCGCACGGACATCTGGCGCCGTGACGATATGCACCTGCCTGCGGTCAAATCAAGGCCATTTACCTTTTAGAAAGCGAGCAAAGAAAACGTGAATCCAATGAAAGTCAACGTAGACAATTTCGACGCTTTTCGCAATGAGTTGGTTGAGGATGAACCTGAGTGGGCAGACGCCGATATTCAAGGCGCCGTGCGCAGCATCCTGACGGCGATTGGCGAGAACCCTGAACGGCATGGGCTAGTCAAAACCCCACTGCGCGTCGCGAAGATGTACGAAGAGCTGACGGCGGGATACCATGTAGATCCAGTGGCGCTGATCAACGATGCCATTTTTGAGGTGCACTACGATGAAATGGTGGTCGTGAAGAGCATTGACTACTACAGCCTGTGTGAGCACCATATGCTGCCGTTCATGGGCAAAGCGCACGTGGCGTACATTCCACGCGGCAAGGTGTTAGGCTTGAGCAAGATCCCGCGCATTGTCGAGATGTTCGCGCGGCGCCTGCAAGTGCAGGAGCGTATGACCACGCAGATCGCCGATTTCATCGAAGAGGTGCTGCACCCTTTGGGCGTCGCCGTGGTCTGCGAAGGCGTGCACCTGTGTGCGGCGATGCGCGGTGTGAAGAAAGCCAACGCGCGCATGGTGACCAGCGCCATGCGTGGAGCCTTCCGTAACAGCCCACAAACGCGCAACGAATTCCTCAAGCTGCTCAATCACACCGATTCCGATTGAACGCGTGCGCATAAGCGGGAGGTGCACGGGTGACTTACGCCGGTTTTTTGCTGCTGTTTGTGATTACGCCCACGCTGCTGTGCGGCCTGGTGCTTTGGCGCTGGCGCACCTGGCCCAACCCGCGCCATGTGGCCGTGATTGCGCTGCTGGCCCTCGTCTACACCACGCCGTGGGATAATGCGATTGTCAGACAAGGCGTCTGGTCCTATGATATCCACAAGATCTGGGGCATTGTGCTGGGCGTCGTCCCGTTGGAAGAATACTTGTTCTTTGTGCTGCAAGTAATTTTCACGGCTTGCGTGCTGACCATCCTGCGCCGTTGGCTTTGGCAGCCTGAGGAGTAGTCATGTTTGGACAGTGGACGTATCTGATCTTTTTGTTGGTCTGGGCTTTGCCGATCATTCTGCTGCAGCTTTGGTTCGGCTGGCCTATCTTGCGTCGCCAATGGCGGCTTTACCTGGCCGGGGTCATCATCCCCTGGCTGTGGCTGAGCCTTGCGGATCGCCTGGCGATTGGCGCGGGCGTGTGGGCCATTTCGCCCGACCGGAGTGTGCCTCTGCTTGTCTTTGGCCTTCCCCTGGAAGAGCTGTTGTTTTTCCTGATTACCAATATCCTGATCGTTCAGGGCTTGCTGCTCTTGGGCAGCAAGCAATCCTGGCAGCGATTTTTCGAACTCCGACGCCGCTTTGGCCTATAAGCCATGGGCAGCGCCGGCGCGCGCCGCCCATCAGGCCGATGGCCTCACGTCGCGAACGCTCCGCTCCGGCGGGGCCGCAAACCGCCAACAAATCAACGCTGAGCGACGTTGGATCGGTGACTCTCACTTGCATGGCTGCGTCTTAGGAAAGCCTAAGCGTTGTGTGGTCAGAAAACAATAAAACTTGAATGGAATGTGGGAGGCACGAGTATGGAGACGACGCCACAGGGAATTGCACCAATTGGAACTCACCAGCGAGTTTTGGTCATTGGCGGTGGATTGGCCGGTTTGGCTGCGGCAAAGCGATTGGTTGAAGCCGGTCACGACGTGACGGTGCTGGAGAAACGTGATGTGCTGGGCGGCAAATGGTCTTCATGGCAGGACGCTGACGGCGATTGGATTGAGACCGGCCTGCACGTCTTCTTTGGCGCCTACCAGGAGATCTTCGACCTGATGCGCGACATCGGCACCTATGACCGCATTTTGTGGAAAGAGCATGTGCTTACCTACACCCTTGATCAGGGCGAGCGCTTCGAATTCCGCACGATGCCGCTGCCGTCTCCACTGCACTTGCTGCCGGCCGTTTTCCAGAACAGATATTTCAGCCTGGGCGAAAAAGCCACTTTGGCCAAGGCCTTGGTGCCCATTCTTTTCGGCGGTGAAAAATACTATGCGGCCCAGGATCGCTTGACGTATCAACAGTGGCACCGTGAGGTGGGCATTGCGGATCGCATGTTGAGCAAGATGTTCCTGCCGATGACCCTGGCTCTCAAATTCCTCAAGCCAGAAGACATTAGCGCGCGCGTCGTGCTCGATGTCAGCGGCCTTTTCCTGCGTCAGAACGATGCCAGTCACATGGGCTTTCTCAAGGGCGCGCCAGA
>CAZEPA010000124.1:0-4375 GCA_964513955.1 uncultured Anaerolineae bacterium
TAATTGGCCCGCGTGAGGAATTCGGCCATGGCGGACAGCTTGTCCGGCGGCGTAAAACTCTCGAGCACGGAGTAGAAGATGAACTGACGATGGGTTTCATTTTCACGCGCCTGTGCCACGCAGCGCCACGAGCCGTTCTTGCCCTGATGGCGCATGGAGAGGATCGGCTTGGACTCATGGCGCGTATACGTCCAGTTGATACTGTCGAAAAAAGCAATCGCCCGTTCCAAAATTGAAACCTGGCCGTCCAGGGATGGACTCATCATGGTACGTCCTCCATCGTGTTGGTGTCCATTATGATAGTGGCTGTGGTACGCTGTTTCGCTCATGGTTGTCCTTAGGCCGTGATTCAGCGTGGTCTCCTGGTCGAGTTCATCTCGGCCAGGAGACCACGCACGTACATCGGATCATTGCGCCGCCCACACGCGAACATCACGAGGGTTGGGCGCCGCCGGTTCCGCTCAGTTGGTGCAGACCGTGCCCCAGGCGTTTGCCACCGTCGTGATATCGGTGGTGGTGATGGCGGGATCACCGAAGTCCAGGTTGCGCCGCGCGTTGTAGAGCGCGTCGCCGGGCTGCGTGTTCCAAATTTCGGCCACCAACTGCACGTCACGAACATCCGTGGCGCGATTGTAGTCCATGTCGGTGGGGCAGCGCACCGCGTTGACCGCGTTGAGGGCGTCAATGCGTCCCCAGCCGTAGACGTTGTTCGGGGTTGGCCGGCTGTCCAGCGGGTCAGGATAAGGGGTCAGGACGCCGCAGGTGATGTCGTTGACGCGGGTGGCCGTCTCGCGGATGTACTGCGACGTTTCCAGGATGTGCCCGCGCAGCGCAGGATTGGCCTGCCACATGAGCGCCACCAGGCCCACGACATGCGGCCCCGCCATGCTGGTTCCGGTGGCCGAGGTATACGCCGTGTCGCTGCTGTTGGTCGCTGAGCGGATGCTCGTGCCGGGTGCGGAGATGTCGGGGCCGAACAGGTTGGTGAAATCGCGCAAGCCGCGGCTGCTGGAGCCGGCGATGACGCCGGTCACGTCGTAGAAGTTACCGACGGATAGGGACTCTGGATAGACGGCCGGCGGGCTGTTGATGCTGTTGCAGCCCTGGCCGCCATCGTTGCCCGCAGAGGCGACGAACATCACGCCCGCGGCGTTGAGCGCCTGGATCGAAGGCTGAATCTGCATCCAGGTGGTCGTGTCGCAGCCTTCGGACGCCGGACAGCCCCAAGAGTTGTTGACCACATCTGGCTGCATGGCGGCGTCGCCGCCTGGCGCCAGGAAGAAATCGTTACATTCGACATAGCGGCTGATCGTGCCAACGCCGGCGTTCATGTTGCGACAGGCAATCCACTTCGCGCCCGGCGCGACGCCGACTTGATCACGCGTGGCCGGTGCGCTGTGATCGTCGCCCGCCACGGTTGCGATGGTATGCGTGCCGTGGAAAGTGTCATCGCACGGCGCAGTCACATTCAAGCCGCAGCTGTTCGCGCCGCCGTCGTGAATGGCGTCATGCCAACTGTAGGTGTGGTCGGCCGTGACGCCGTTCCAGCCGCGATACTGCGGCTTGAGCGCCTCGTGCGTCCAGCGCACGCCCGTGTCGCCGCCGGCGACCACGATGCCGGCGCCGTCAATGCCCAAAGCCCACACCTGCGGTGCGCGGATGTAATTGACGCCGCTGGAGATGACATCGGGCGCGTCGGCCGGCTGTGTCGCCTGTTCGATCGGATCAATCCCAAAGGGCGCGTCGAGCGCCAGCCAGCGCACATCGTCACGGCCGGCCAGCTCGTTGACCAGGGATAGGTTGGCCGCAGGCAGGTAGATCATGTTGACGCTGAGAAAAGCCTGGAAGGGGATGCCGCGGCGGGTCAGCTCTGCGCGCAAAGCGGCCTGGCTGCGCTCAGCAAAATCCTTGAGCTGCGCGTAGACAAACGCGCCTTTGTCTTCTTTCCGCACCAGGGTGGCCGCGCGGCTCAGGTCGGCCTGGCCCGCGAGGAAGATGAGCGCCGGCGCCTGACCGGCGTCAGCCAGGCGGCTGGCCAGGCCGGCATCAATTTTGGCGACCGGAGACCCGGTCGCGGCGCCGGCGGGCAGCGCGGCGGCCACGAGCAGGATGAGCAAACAGACTGCCAGCCAGCGCCGGCGCAAGGGATGGAACGACCGCGGATGCACAGACATGGAACCTCCATTGATTGCGCGGGGGTAACGAGAGGTGATTACAGGTTGACACGGAATGGCGCGAGCTACCCGTGCGGACAATGCGCCTAAGTATACGCAGGGATGGCCGCGCGTCAAACGGCGTCGAGTGCGTACATTTGAGGGTGCAGGCGCACCCTCCGTGGTGGGTTTGTGTGGTTTTGCGTCTTTGACTTTTCGCCCGTAGGTGTCTATAATGGAGATTATTGGAGTCCTTACGCAAGTATCTGGTCATCGGGCAATGCGCTGCTGTCTGACTTGCCGCCGCATAACCCATGTTTTGTTTAGGCCGCTTGTCGTATCCGAAGTCGCCTAATAATGGTGGGTGACACGTCACGAACTGACAGTCAGCAATCATCGCGACTCGAATTTGCTAATCCAAGAGATGATTTCATGGGAAGACTTCGTACTTTGTTTGACCGTATTGATGTGACTGTCACCAACTGGATGGCCCGCTTCGGCATTGTGCTCCTGCGAGTCAGCCTGGGGATTGTCTTTCTCTGGTTCGGGATACTCAAGTTCTTTCCCGACCTTAGCCCGGCCCAGGATTTAGCCGCGCGTACTATTGACCAACTCACCTTCGGACTGATACCCGCACAGGTGTCGATCCCTATGCTGGCAGCCTGGGAGTGCTTGATTGGGATCGGCCTCATCTTCGGCGTTTGGATCCGAGCGACACTGCTATTGCTCTTCCTCCAAATGCTCGGCACGATCACTCCGATCTTCTTTTTTCCACAGGAAGTCTTCACTCGCATTCCCTACGCGCCAACACTAGAGGGCCAATACATTATCAAGAACATAGTGCTTATCAGCGCGGGCCTGGTCATCGGTGCGACAGTACGGGGCGGTGCAGTCATTGCTGACCCTCGAATCGCTCAAACGCCGGGCAATCAATGGCATGAGCGCTAGACGCCACGGCGGGAGCCACAGACCCACATTTGGGCCAGTGTACATTCAAGGCTTCGCAAACGCCTGATGCTGTCGTGAGGCGCTTGGCAATTGTAATCAAAGCCGTTCACATTCCAGAACATGCGTGCTATCATTTGTGCTACGGCGTCTTGCGGGGCACGATTTCAAACCACAGGAAGGAATCTTTCATGAACGAAGGTAAGAGCGCCGCCAGGCCGGCCAAGCCGAAGTCTGCTGAGGATGGCGCTGCGACCGGCGGATTCACCGACGAGGAACGAGCCGCGATGAAAGCGCGCGCCAAAGAGCTGAAGGCGGAAGCGCGCGCGAACCAGGACAAGGCGGCCGGCGAAAGCGACGTGCTGGCGGCGATCGCCGCCATGTTGGAGCCGGATCGCACCATGGCCCAGCGGCTCCATGCGCTCATCAAAGCCAGCGCGCCAACCCTCTCGCCCAAAACCTGGTACGGGATGCCCGCGTATGCCAGGGATGGCAAGATCGTTTGTTTCTTCCAAAGCGCGCAGAAGTTCAACGCAAGGTACGCGACGTTAGGCTTCAACGACGCAGCGAAGCTCGACGAAGGCGCCATGTGGCCGACTTCCTACGCGCTAAAAGAGTTGACCGCCGCGGAAGAGGAACAGATCGCCGCGCTGGTGAAGAAAGCGGTGAGCTGAGGACTGATCTCGCCGCTCGCCCCGGGTCGCCGGTCAGGATAAGGCCTTCATGTGGGACAAAGTGGGAACGCATTTTCGCGCAAAGACGCCAGGAGGCAGGGACGCGAAGGCCTTCTGGCTTGAGTTGCAGTCCACGCCTTCTGTGTGACGGCGTTCTCTGCAACTAAGCAATCTGAGTTTGAATTCGATCACCAAGGGAGACGAACATGACGAAGCAGGAACGTGCTGAGATGTACCGAAGCTTTTTGGCCTCGGAGGGGTATACCCCCAAGATTGACAACGATGGAGACGTCGCGTTCAAGTTTGAGGGTGGTAATTACTACATCCTCGTGGATGACAAAGATGAAGCATTCTTCCGCCTGGCCTACCCAGGATTTTGGGAGATCGAGAGCGAGGAGGAGCGCGCAAAAGTGATCGAAGCGGCGCTTCATGCGACCGCGCAGACCAAAGTCACCAAGGTGTTTCCGGTCCGAGACAACACGTGGGCGACGATTGAGATGTTCTGTTCACCTCCGGAGGCGTTCCAGACTGTGTTTCATCGCTGTCTGACGGCACTGCGGGCTGGGGTGGTGAGCTTTCAAGAGAAGATGCGCGAGTAGAAGC
>CAZEPA010000124.1:4475-7243 GCA_964513955.1 uncultured Anaerolineae bacterium
CACCGGCGTTGTGCGGCCGTTGGCCCGGTTGGCGGCCTCTGCCGCCAGGCTGTGCGCCAGGTCGTCCAACATGCGCTGGTGAAAGGCGCCGCTGACGCGTTGTCCGCGGCGCCGCACGCGGCGCTGCAGCCAGCCGCCGAGGAAGACCAGGTGCAAGGGGTAGGCCAACGGAAAGAGGGGCGAACTGACCAGGCGCGGAAAGCGATTGCCCAGCAGGCCGTAACGGTCGGGCACCAGCAGGCGGCGCAGCGCGCCCATCCTTTCCCCTGGCGTTTGCGCCCAGCGCAGGTTGTCCGCCAGGCGCCGGGGCGCCGGATTGCTCAAGGAGACGTCGGCCAGGCTGATGTGCTGCAGCCAGGCGAGCAGATCAGGCTGCACCTGAGCGCCTAAGGCTGCCGTCAGGCCGCGAAGCCGGGTGTCAGGCCATGTAGATTCCACGAACATCAGCGCCGGCAGGAGCAGCCGCGGCTCTAAACGCGCTCCGCCGAGCATGTTTTCAGCCAATGGGCGTTCTCCACTCAGGTTCAGCGCGACAAACCAGGCCTCCGGTGCGCCGCAGGCCGCGCCGATGAGGGCCATTTCCTCTGGGATCAGTTGGGTCCACACGCGCTGCAGATCGGCGACTTGCAGCAGCCGCGCCTTACGCTCCCACACATCCTGCGACGCATGGGCCGCCAAGTGCAAAAAGAACAGCCACGAGGGCAGCAAACGGACCGGCGCCGCACCGATCGCGCTGGGCGCGCGATGCGGCCACGCCAACGCGGTTAAGTCCAGGCGTAGGCCCAAGAAATCCTCAGCCAGAGCCAGGTGCACTTCGACCCGCCGCGGGTTGTCAGGGTCTCCGGCGCTGAAGGAAGAAATCTGCCTATTGTCTGGCTTGATGAAATTCAAATGCTTCCAGGTCGCGCGCGGCTCTTCGATGTAACCCAAACGCAGCATGACCAGCCGCAGGGCGCGGACCTGGCCCGGCTGCACAAGCAGATCGAGATCAGCCAGCGGCCGAAGCTCTGGCCGCGGATAGCCACGGGGCGCAAGCAGCAGGCGCGCACCCTTCAGCGGGATCAACTCGATTCCCGCCGAGGCGCTGCTGTGCAAGATGGCGCCCAATTCGGCCGCCAACAGGTCGTTGCGCCGCCGATTTGCGACGGCTTCAGCCGCCAGCCAGCGCATGACATAATCAGGCGCGGCGATTTCCTGTCCATGCTCTGTCAACAGAAGATGAACGCCGTGCCTGACTGCTTCCTGCAAGATGATGGTCCACTGCGCGAGGGTGAACGGCCCATCTGCATTGGCCGCGCCGCTGGGTGGGGCTGGCGAGGACGGCGCCTCGTGCGCGACGCGCAGCCAATGCATCAACAGGCAGACGGCATCAGCGCGAGAGACGGCGGCCTGGTTCATTCGTACTTCAATGCCTTCAGCGGATCGAGGGTGGCAGCGCGCAAGGCTGGAAAAACCCCTGAGAGCAGGCCGACCAGCGTGGCAAAGAGGATCGCAAAGGGAATGAGCCACACGGGCGTGTAGACGATACTGCTGCTGGCGCCTGGCCCGCCAAAAATGGGATTTCCCTGCTGGCCGAAGGCCGACTGCGCAATCAGATTGATGACGCCGCTGACCGCCCAGCCCAACCCGGTGCCCACCACGCCGCCTAAAAAGCCGATGGCCGCGGCTTCGCCCAGGAAAATGCTCATCACATCCCGGTTGCGCGCGCCGATGGCTTTCATGAGACCGATTTCACGCGTGCGCTCGTAGATCGCCATGCTCAAGGTGTTGGCAATGCCAAACGCCGCCACGAGCAGGGCGATGGCGCCAATGCCGCCCAGAATGGCTTGCAGCACGATGAAGAAAGAATTGATGCTGTTGACGGCGTCTTGCGCGGAATAGGCGTTGAAGCCCATTTGGCGGATTTCTTTCTGTACGTCGGCCACGTCACGTGAGCTGGCTACTTTGACGACCGCCTGCTGATAGCCTTCCCGGTTGCGGTCAATGCGGCGGCCAGAGAACCACTGATTCAGTTCCTCGATGTCCTTGAGCGGCGCATATAGATTGTAGTCGGTCTCGCCAAGCGATGCCAGAACGCCCGTAACCTGGACGCGCAGGTTGCGCGTCGCCATATTGCCCTCGTTGTCGTAACGAATCGCGCGCAGCGTCAGGCTGGCGTCCTGTAAGTCAACGGTTTGCTGCCCGCCTGGGCCGCCGGGGCCGCCGAAGGGACTGATGCCGCCTTTTTGATTGGCCTGGCGCGGATCATAGAGCGTGCTGCCAATCTGCGCGCCCACCACCACCTGTCCGGTGCCGATGCGATTTTCGCCGGAAGCCAGCTTGTAGCCAAACAACTTCCAGGCTTCTGGGTCCACGCCCATGATGCCGGCGCCGCCCGTCAGGCGGTTATAGCGCAGCTCTGTCTGGCCCTGAATGTACTCTTGCGGGGTTACGGCCACCACGTGAGGCAGGGCGCGCAGCTTCTCCAGGACTTTGAGCGTCAGACCCTGCGGCTCGTTACGGCCCGCGCCCGAAACTCCCGGCGCCGACCCGTCCCTGCTGACAGCTGACTCCATCATCACGGGCTGCTGCCCCACGACGTTGATGATCGTCAGGTCTGAGATGCCGCCAATCCCCTCCGTGGCGCTGCGCTGCAAACCCGCGCCCAAGCTGATCAGCACCAGCACGGCTGCCGTGCCAATGACGACGCCGATGGCCGTCAAGATGACGCGGATGCGCATTCGGTTGAGGTTCGCGAGAATGGTGCGAAAAAGATCAAAGAATGACAT
>CAZEPA010000124.1:7343-9729 GCA_964513955.1 uncultured Anaerolineae bacterium
ACCGAACAGTCCCAGGAAGAGGCGTTGCCAGAACGGACGTTGTTCACGCACGGGCGGCGGTTCAGCGCCGCCGTTGTCGCCGCCGCCGTCGGGGCTGCCGTTGCCGCCTGGTTCGCCCATGTTGAGCACGCTGAGCGGCAGGGTGGCGGTGTAAACCTGATTTTGGTTGAAGTCATCAATGTATTTGATGATGACCTCCAGGTTGTACTCGCCGCCCTGCGCGGCCGTGGCCTGCGCGTCGAGTGTGCCCGATTGACCCGAGTCGAGGGAGCCAATATAGGCCGATGCGTTCTGATATTCCAGGCCGTCCACTGGGTCGAGCTCTACGGTGGTGATGCCAACCGAGTTGCGGCCCTGGTTGATGATTTCGATCGGCAGGTCTATCGGCATGTTGGGCATCGGTTGACCCACGGGCCGATAGAAGCTGACGCGCAGCTGCGGCGCCACGCTGACGAGTAAGGTGATCTGCTCGGTCCGCTCCAGCGGCTTGTCTGTCGGCCCGTCGTAGGAGAATTCAATCGGCACCACATAGGTGCCGGCCGCGGCCAAACCGCTGACGATAAACTGCATGTCTACCGTGATCAGGTCATTCACCCCTAACAGAGGCACCACGCGTACATTGCCGGTGCCCAGCGGCGCAAAAACCGTGACCGCAGACGTGCCGCCTGTAGAGGCTGTGCCAAAGGTGATATTCAGGCGCCGGGCGTCGCTCGTGCCGACGTTGCGAATGTTGAGGCGCAGGGTCAGCGGTTGGCCGGGGCTGGGACGCAGCGGCTCGCTCACGTAATTTTCGATGATGGGCAGCGCCTGCGGCGTGGATGGTTTGCCGGCGCTGACGCCGCCCAGGGTGACGGCCACCACCTGCTGCGAAGTGAACTTCTCGTCGCCCCAGTTGATGAAGTCAAGATTCAATTCCAGCGTGTGCAGCCCGGTCGTCGTATCGGCGTCAGCCACCAGGCGCAGCGACACTGGCCGCGTCTTGTTGACGCCAATGTCGCCCACGCTGACGACGTTGCTGCCAACGGTCGGCGCGAAGTTCTTATTTTCGCTGCTGACCGTGACTAGTGTGCGCCGCGCTGCACCCGTGCCGGTGTTGCGCACCTCAAAGGTCAACGTAAACGGCTCGCCGGCGGTGATGGTTTCAGGATCGGTCGCGACCTTGTCAATTACCAACTGCGGAATGCCGGGTTTCGGCTGGGTGGTGGGTGTGGGCGTGGGCGGCGCCGCGGCCACATTGATCCCCACGGTCTCGTTGGAGGTATAGGGAACGCCATTGTCGTCCTGGTAGCTGATGTTGATGGCAACCGGGTAGGCGCCGCCTTTGAGGTCAGCATTGCCGCGCAGATCTTGCCACACCCAACCGTGCTCATCCACCGCCAGCCCACTCAGCGTTTTGACGCTCGACGATCCCTGGGGCGCAAAGTTCTCACTGGCAATGGAAATGATGATGTTGGTTGCACTGGCCGATCCTACGTTGTGCAGTTCAAGGACCAGGCGAAAGGTCTGATCCGCCTGCACGGTGTCCGGTTCGGTGTGAAAGCTGCGGATGAACATCAACGGCCGCACATTGGGCGGCGGCGGTGTGCTGGTTTGCGCGCGCGCAGTCCTTCCGCTTAGCATTCCGCTGATCAGCAGCCACAGCGCCAGTAAACCCAAGACGCGTCTCGTACTCGAACGCATAGTGCTCCTTGTGCAAAACAGACAAAATAGATAGAGCGCAGAACCGCCGCAGCCAGACGATTGAATCGCAGCGCACGACTCGGGCCAAGACCATGCGCTAAATGATGGCCGCAGCTTTTTCCAGATTGTCGGCCGTCTCTTCGCCTAGGATCAGACCGTCTTTCAGGCGCACCACGCGCTCCGCGTAGCGGGCCACGGCCGGGTCGTGCGTTACCATCAGAATCGTGATGCCGGCGTCCCGATTTGCGCGGCGCATGATGTCCATGATCTCGATCCCGGTCTGGCTGTCCAGGTTACCGGTTGGTTCATCGGCCAGCAAAATGGTCGGCTGATTGACCAGCGCCCGCGCCAGCGCCACGCGCTGCTGCTCGCCGCCCGATAGTTCTGTCGGTTTGTGGCCCAACCGCTCGGCCAGGCCAACGGCCTGCAGCAGATTCTGCGCGCGACGACGGCGCTCGGCCGGCGCTATCCGGGCAAAGAGCATGGGGAACTCTACGTTTTGCGCTGCGGTCATCGTTGAAACCAGGTTGAACGATTGAAAGACGAAGCCAATGCGAATGCGCCGGTAGGCAGCCAGGTCGTTTTCGTCGAGCGCGCTCAGTTGTTGTCCCGCCACCGTAATCTCACCAGCCGATGCCCGATCGAGGCCGCCGATCAAGTGCAGGAGGGTGGATTTGCCGGAACCAGACGCGCCCATCAGACAGCA
>CAZEPA010000125.1:0-9725 GCA_964513955.1 uncultured Anaerolineae bacterium
CCTGGCGATTTTGATCGGCAGTCTTTTCGGTTGGCATGGCCTGGGCGATCATGTCTATTTCGAAACCGCCGCAGTCATCATCACGCTAATCAAACTGGGCAAGCTGCTGGAAGTGCGCGCTAAAGGCCGCACCTCGGCCGCGATCAAGGCGCTGATGGGCTTGCGCGCGCGGACCGCGCACGTCGTGCGCGACGGACAAGAGATCGAAATCCTGGTTGAGCAGGTGCGCAGCGGCGATTACGTGATTGTGCGCCCTGGCGAAAAGATCCCCGTGGATGGCCTGGTGGTGGAAGGCCGTTCCGCGGTGGATGAGTCTATGCTGACCGGCGAAAGCCTGCCGGTTGACAAGAAGCCAGGCGACACCGTCATCGGCGCCACGCTCAACAGCCAGGGGATGCTCAAGTTCGAGGCGACGAAGGTGGGACGTGAGACCGCGCTGGCGCAGATCATCCGCCTGGTGCAGGAGGCGCAAGGCTCCAAAGCCCCGATCCAACGCCTGGCCGATCAGGTTTCGGCCATTTTTGTGCCTGTGGTGTTGGGGTTGGCGGCGCTGACCTTCGTGGGCTGGTTTTTCATCGGCCACGCCGGCTTTACCCAAGCGCTGGTTTACACCATCGCTGTGCTGGTGATTGCCTGTCCCTGCGCCCTGGGCCTGGCCACGCCCACGGCGATCATGGTTGGCACCGGCAAGGGCGCGGAGAGCGGCGTCCTGTTCAAGAGCAGTGAGGCGCTGGAGCGCAGTCACAAGCTGGCTACGGTGGTGCTCGACAAAACCGGCACGATTACCAACGGCAAGCCCGCGATGACGGACCTGGCGCTCGTCGGCCAGGACTCAAGGGCAGAGGTTCTGTTCCTCGTGGCGTCCGCGGAAAAAGGCTCTGAACACCCCTTGGGCCAGGCGATTGTCAAAGCGGCCGAAGCCGAAGGCATCCGATTAGCCACGCCGGAGCGTTTCGAGGCCCTGGCGGGCATGGGCGTGCGCGCCACGATCAACGGCAGAGCCGTCCTGGTGGGCAATGTGCGCCTGTTCGAGCAACAGAAAATTGACATAAGTCAGATAGCTGGCACGGTCACACGGCTGCAGGACGCGGGCAAGACCGCGATGCTGGCGGCGGTGGATGGTCAGCCGTCCGCTGTGATTGCCGTGGCGGACACCGTCAAAGAGGGCTCGGCCGCCGCGATTGCCCAACTGCACGACCAGGGATTGCGCGTGGCGATGATCACGGGCGACAATCAGCGCACGGCCGACGCCATCGCCCGGCAAGTGGGGATTGATCAGGTGCTGGCCGAGGTGTTGCCCGGCGACAAGGCCGCGCAGGTGAAATCCTTGCAGCAGCAGGGCCAACTGGTCGCCATGGTGGGGGATGGCATCAACGACGCGCCTGCGCTGGCGCAGGCCGATGTCGGCATCGCGATTGGCACCGGCACCGATGTGGCGATGGAGGCCGCGGGCGTGACGCTGATGAGCGGCGACTTGCGCGGCGTGCCGCGCGCGCTGGCGCTCAGCCGCGGCACGATGCGTGTCATCAAACAGAATCTGTTCTGGGCATTCTTCTACAACGTGATTCTGATCCCGGTTGCCGCCGGCGTCTTCTACCCACTGCTTGGGCTGCGTCTGCACCCGGTGTTGGCCGCAGGCGCCATGGCCTTCAGCAGCATCTTCGTGGTCACGAACTCCCTGCGCCTCAAGGCCTTCGATGCCAAGCGAGGGCGCCTGCCGCGCACAGCCAATCCGGCGTTGTCGCCGTCGGCGGCCTAAGGAAACGGGCGCATATCAACTCAGGGCGTAGCCCATGCGGTGCACGTAGTAATCGTTGCGGCGACTTGCAATCGCCTGATCTACTAAGCCGCGTGGGCTTTGCCGTGGTGGCCGCGATTTTAGTCGGCCGACTTCCGACCCGCCCCCAGCCTGACATGCAGCCTCGCGCGCTTGACGTATTGCCTGTTTTGCAGAAATATGGTATAGTCAACATGTGAAACATCTGCGCAATCCGTGGGTCATTCTGTCCGTGATGATCTCGCTGCTTGCCTCCGCCGCGTTGGGGCCAGCGGCGGTACGCGTCGTGAGCCGCAGCGTGGCCAACCGGACAGTGGATGCAGGACAACCGGTGCGCGCCGCGGTCATCCTGAGGGCCGCGCTGGGGGTCCAGCCGCATTCCGCACCGCTGCATGACGCGCTTGGCCTGGCTCTTTATGCGCAGGGTGATGTGACCCAGGCCCTGGCGGAATTCCAGCGGGCTGTGCAGTTGAACCCCGCGCTGGCTTCGGCGCAGAACAACCTCGGCGTGACCTTACTGGCCCTGGGGCGTCCCACGGCGGCCGCCGCAGCGTTGACGCAGGCCACACGCTTGAACCCGGGGCTGGCGTCGGCTCACCTCAACCTGGGCTATGCACAGCGGGCCGCCGGTCAACGTGAGGTAGCCCTGGCCGCATTTCGGCGTGCCGCTGATCTCGACCCCCAGCAGATGGATGCTCGTTTGCAGTGGGCCGCGCTGATGTTCGCGGATGGGGCCGTGGCTGAGGCGCAGCAGGCCTGGCAGGAAGTGCTGGCCGTCGAGCCGCAGCAGCCCCAAGCGCTGGCCGGACTGGGCGCTGCCGCGGTACGTCTGAGGCATTTTGCAGACGCTCTACAGCCATTGCAAGCCTCACTGGCCCAGGCGCCAGAAACAGCTACGACGAGCTATTACCTGGGGCTTACCTGGCAAGCCTTGGGACGCTTGGACGATGCCCGCCTGGCGTTTGAGCAAGCGCAGCAGTTCAGCTCCGATCCGACCTTGCGGCGCCTGGCGCACATGCAGTTATTGGTCTTACTGCCCTCTGCGCGCAGCGACGAGTCGCTGCCGTCACGCTCACATGGCAGCGTTCAATAGGGCGGTCTTTCGGGTTATTTATCGCAGAGAGAACTCACCCATGCCTCTTCAATCACCTTCACTGTATCATTTACCCTATCGTTCGGGCGATTTGCTTCGCAAATGCCTGGTTGTCTTGATAGTGCTTGCCGCATCCGTGGCGTCGCTCATGCTGCCGCCGCCGCCAGTCGCGCAAGCCGGCGTTTTAGAGAAAACGTCAGGCCCCTTCTTCTGCGCCAGCGCCGAGGTCAGCGACGGCGACGGCACCAGCGGTCATCCCTGGAGCTGCCAGACGCCCGACCAGTTCCAACTCGCCGTTGCGAAGGTCTGCCGCGCCGGCGGCGGTCCACTCTACTTTATTTTCTCCGACGGCTATATCCAGTACACCGTTGCGGCAGATTGCACCGTGGCGACTGGCTCACCGCAGAACGGTCAACCGCCCGACACCGGCGTCACGTTGCCTGCGCCGTGGCTGTTGACCGCAGGCGCTGCGCTCGGCCTGCTTCTTTTGGCCGCGGGCGCGCTTCACGCTGCACGTTAGCGTAGCCGTGCTAGGGGAAGGGCGTATGACGACATCTAGGCGTTTGCGCAGCAAATCGCCTCCTGGATGGAGACGACGCGGCGCTAGGCTAAGCGTTGGGCTGTTTATGGGCGCCGTCCTCCTCTTGCTGTTGGCCGGCTGCACGCTCTTCAATCGGCCCAAGCCAGATCCCTGGGCGGCCTACCGCATGGGGCTTGCGCCGTTGAGTCAGAACATCCTGGACAGCCGCCGCGATTGGCCCCGCTACAACCTGGAGTTGCAGATTGATCCCATCGCCCGTACAATCTTTGGCAGCCAGGAAGTCATCATCACCAATGACTCGCAGGTGACTTGGGGCGACCTCTACTTCCGCCTCTTTCCGAATCTGCCGGAGTTCGACGGCGCCATGGAGATTCGCAGCGTGCAGCAGGCTGACCGGCCGGTCCCGTTCAGCTACGCGGCTGACCGCACCGCGATTCGGGTCGCACTGCCGCAGCCGCTGCGTCCCGGCGCTTCTCTCACCCTCGACCTGGCCTTTTCCGTGGACGCACCCGCGCCCACCGCACCGTATATTCTGTTTGGCGCCAGCCAGGGCATTCTCAACCTCCCGTTAGCCTATCCGGTGCTGGCCGTGTTCGATGAGGCGGCGGCCGCGGCCGGCTCCTCCATTCCCTGGCGCTTGGATATGCCAGCGCCCTATGGCGATACGGCGTTCACCCAGGCTGCCCTTTACCAAGTCACGGCTACGGTGCCCAGCACGTTCACGGTGGTCGCCACCGGCGCGCTGCTCGCGCGCACCTCATCCACGGACGGCGAGGATACCTGGCGGTGGACGAGCGGCCCGATTCGTGAATGGATGATGACCCTTAGCCCCGATTTTCGCGTCGTATCCACCAACGCGTACAGCACGACAGTCAACTCCTATTTTCTGCCGGGCGATGAGTCCACCGGCAACGAAGCCCTACAGGTAGCCGCCGCCGCCTTGCGCGTGTACCAGGATCACTACGGCCGCTATCCGTACCCTACGATGGACATCGTTGCCTCGCCTCTGCAATACCGGGGAATGGAGTTTCCAGGCTTGGATTTGATCGGGCTTGATCTCTATCGCCAGCGACCGCAGGACCTGGAATTTCTCATCGTGCATGAGGTGGCCCACCAATGGTGGTACAACATGGTTGGCAATGACCCGGTGCGCACGCCCTGGTTGGATGAGGGGCTGGCCGAGTATTCGACCTATGTGTACTGGGAGGCGGTGCACGGACAGGCGGCCGCGGACAGTCTATTGGCTAATCGCTGGCAAGTGCCGGTTGACTATGCGCGTAATAATGGCCTGGATGCGGTGGTTAATCAACCGGCCAGCGCGTTTGGCGCCGGCCGCTACGAAACCATCGTCTATGCCAAGGCCGCACTCTTCTTCCACGCCGTGCGCCAGGCAGTGGGCGACGATATGTTCTTTCGCATTCTGAAGGCCTACGTCGAGCGATATCGCTTTCGGGAGGTGCAGCCTTCCGATTTCATCACGCTGGCGGAGCGCATGAGCGGAAAGTCACTGCAAGACCTGTTCCAGGAATGGGTGCTCAGCAGCGCACCATGAGGATTGAAATGCCGAGTAGAACTCGACCACGGCGCATGGTGTGCCTGCTCTCAATGATGATCCTCTTGAGCGCGTGTGCCCCACAGCGTACGTCTACCCCGCCTCCGATCACTCCGACCGCCGCTCTGGCGACGCCAACCTCCGCGCCCGCGACGCCCGCGTCCTCGCCTTCGCCGGCCCTTGCGACGCCTACAGGCGACCACACAGGGTCGCCCCCCGCCGCACCCGCTTCTTGGAGCGACTTGACCCGCTTCACGCAGGCGCTGCGCCCGTCCACGCAGGCTGACTTGATGGCAGCCCAGCCGCCGCTGCATTACCAGATTGACCTGCATCTCGATCTTGAGCAGCGCCGAATCACAGGCCAGGAATGGATCACTTTGACGAACAACAGCCCCGGCCCGCTGACGGAACTGCCGCTGCGGCTTTATCCCAACCTGGGGCGCAGCGAGATGGTGCTGAGCATCACACGGTTGATGATCGCCGGCGCGGTCGTCGAACCACGCCTGCTGGCTGAAGATTCGGCCGCCGTGGCGTCGTTGGCGCAACCGCTGTCGCCAGGGGCCAACCTTGCTCTTTACCTGGAATTCGAGGCGCGCTTGCCCAATGAAGGCGGCGGCAATTACAGCACCTTTGGCTATGCCTCAGGCGTACTGGCTCTGGCGCAGTTCTATCCAACCGTCCCCCGGATTGGCTCGGCCGGCTGGGATCTGGAGACGCCGCCCCTCTTTGGCGACATGACGACGGCCGACCCCGGCCTGTACGATGTGCGGGTGACAGCGCCGACCGGGATGACCCTGATCGCGACCGGCATCACGGCGGCAGTCACGGACCATGCGGATGGCACGACGACTTCGTATTTCGTGGGTGGGCCGCAGCGCGAGTTCAACCTGGTGGCCAGCCGCGACTTCGAGGTCAAAAGCCGCCAGGTGGATGACATCACCATCAAGTCTTACTACGCGCCGGGCCATGCGCTGGGCGGAGAAGCCGCGTTGACTTGGGCAAGCGAGGCCCTGCGCATCTACCAGGCAGCCTTTGGTGCATACCCTTACACCGAATTGGACGTCGCGGCGACGCCAACCGACGCTGGGGGCGTGGAATACCCTGGCCTGGTGGTGATCGCCGACCGCATGTACGATCAGATCGGCGAGAGCGGCTCTTTTTTTGAGATTGCAGTCGTGCACGAAGTGGCGCATCAATGGTGGTATAACTTGTTGGGCAACGACCAGGTGCGCGAGCCGTGGCTGGACGAGGCCATCACGCAGTACGCAACGGTGCTCTATTACGAAGATCAGTACGGCGCAAGCGGCCGCGCCGGGATTGTGAAGTCATTCAATGATCGCTGGAACCGCGTCAAGGATACCAACGATCAACCGATCGGGCTGCCGGTTGCCAGCTACGAGGGGAGCGCCTACGGCGCCATCGTTTACGGCAAAGGTCCGCTTTTTCTGCTGGCGTTGCGCGAGCGGATGGGCGATGACGTCTTCGCCCGGTTTCTCAAGGACTACAGCGCCGCCTATCGTTGGCGCACCGCCACCACCCAGGATTTCCTGGTCGCAGCCGAAACATCCTGCACCTGCCAGTTGGGCGATCTTTTCGCCCAGTGGGTGACGGCTCGCTGAAGTCGCCGCCCTGATCTTCCACACTACTACTTCGCTGTTATTGCGGCCGCAGCGCACTCGCCAGTAGATCAATTTGTCCGATGTGGTGCGTGGCGTGGAGCAGGTTGCGCAGGATGGCTCTCGTCACACTGTGCGCCTCGCCGCGAATGTAAACGATCTTGGCGAAATCTTCTTCTTGGAGCGAATCAATAGCAGCAAAAAGGATGCGCCAGCCTTCTTCCCAGCGCTGCATGATCTGGGCGCGGCTGTCATCCGCTTCGTGCAGGAATTCGGCTGGGCGCTGACGGGTCGGTTTCTCGCCATCAGTCGTCAAGAAGTCAGTCCAGCGTGAGATGAAATTCCCACTGATGTGTTTGACTAAGATCGCAAGGCTGTTGGTGTGATTGTCCCCATCTTCCCGTAGATGCGCAAAGAAGTGAGCATCAGCGACCGTGGCCAACGCGGCATCGGCCATCTGCTTCTGCGCTTGATACTGCGCAAGCGCCTCTTGCCTGAACTCCATCCACGAACTGCCCATAGACTTAACCTCCTTGCGATTCATTGAAATGCAATCGTGCCGTAGGGACGCCTTGACTTGAGACTGGCTTCGACAAGCTCAGGCCCCGTGCGACAAGCTCAGGCCCCGTGCGACAAGCTCAGGCCCCCCGTGCGGTGGCCTTCGACAAGCTCAGGCCCCGTTCGACAAGCTCAGGCCCCGCTTCGACAAGCTCAGGCCCCGTTCGACAAGCTCAGGCCCCGTGCGGTGGCGTGCGGTGGCCTTCGACAAGCTCAGGCCCCGTGCGACAAGCTCAGGCCCCGTGCGACAAGCTCAGGCCCCCCGTGCGGTGGCCTTCGACAAGCTCAGGCCCCGTTCGACAAGCTCAGGCCCCGTTCGAAAAGCTCAGGCCCCGTGCGGTGGCCTTCGACAAGCTCAGGCCCCGTGCGACAAGCTCAGGTCCGCCCGTGCGGTGAGCTTGTCGAACCGCTGCCGAACGGCTGCGGCGGCGGCCCGGCGTCCGCGGGAATCGTCTGGCCGTCGGGCACAGCCCTCAGCTCCTGGCAGGCGACGAATCTCACATCACCCCATCGGTACCCCAGGGCCTCGAAGGTGGCAATATCCTTGACCCAACGCTTCTGGCCGTCTTGCAGCAGGTAAATGTGCGGGCTGGCCGCGCATTTCAGCAAGATCGGCTCCGGCTGTTCGTAAACAATCTCCTGAATGCTCACAGAGAGGTGCGCCACCTGCTGCACATTGCCCTGGAAAAACCAGGGCAGGGCGACAATGCCGATGATCGCCCAGGTCGCGTAGATCGTCATGCCCGCAGCAAAAATGCGGTGCATGACCGGTCGCCACGCCGCGCGCCCCGCCCGCCACTGTCGGAACAGCAGCCAGGCCAGCAGCCCGCAGTTGATCACATTCCAGCCGATGAAGGTCAGGCGGTTGGGGGTCAGGCGATCCACCGACGTGCGGTAGAGGATGGCGGCCAGGGCATAAAGGCCGACCATCAGCGCTAGCGCGGCCAAAATCATGACGCCGCGGCGCAGCCAAGTCTGGGCGCGCTCGCCCAACTCGGCCTCCTTCACCGGCGTCGCGCCCATCATCAGGGCCAGCACGGCAAAGAGCATGGCGTTGAAGATGATCAGCACATTGCGGTTGTTGAAAGGTTCACGGAAGTTGAAGGGGATGAAGGCCAGGTAGACCAGCAAAACCAGGATGGACAAAGGCAGCAGCATACGCGTAAGCAGAGCCACCAGCTTGCTCAGCCCTTCGTCAAAGGACTGCTGCGCGGGCTCGATGGTTGGATCATAGACCAGCGCCACGGCGATGAGTACGATCACGCCCGCGCCGCCGGCCAGGAAAAGTCGCATCACCACCTGCGGCAGCTCGATGTTCAACGCGTTGAACAGGCCAAAGGTGATCGCCATGAACAAGCCGCCGGCAATGGCGAACAAACCGCCCACCACAAACGCCTCAAGCGACTTGACCAGAAACGCAAAGCGGTTCTCCTGGTCGCCGCGGCGGGTCAGGGCTACATAAGCAACTCCAGCCCATGCCCACAACGCCAGGTGCATCACCATCAGCTCCAGATACTGCTGCTGGAACACGCGCGGCCACATGCGCGTGAAGAGCAGCAGCGGGTAGGCGGCTACAACGGCCAGGCCCAGGGTCACGGCTACGGCCTGCAGCCAGCGCCGCTTGCCTGCCGCAGTCAAGAACCACACCGTCAGCGCCGCGCTGATGGGCGCGGCCAGCAGAGCCAGGACCGGCAAGAGGTTATCTTGCAGGTGCGTCACCGGGTTGGTCGCCACCAGCATGAAGCGGGGCGTATCGGACAAGAGCCAAAGCCACAGGCCGTTGAGCGCGGCCAGCGGCAGCGCCCAGAGCCAGGCAATGGCGCGCTTCTTGACCGTCAGCGCAGCGTGGGCCAGGCGATAATGCCAGGCTGCGTAGAGGAGATTGTCGGCGTTTGCGGCCAGGCCGTTCTCGATCGCCTCCGCAAAGGCGCCCGCTTCCCCGGCTTTGACCGCCTCCTGATAAGACAACTCGAGCTGTTCGGGGCTGCGCTCGAACTGACGAACGGTTTCTCGATAAGACATGGTTCCATCCCTGAGCCAGGTTTGCTCGCCTCAATTGTATACCAACTAACAATCCTGCGCAAGCCGTTCGATACATAACCAGCCTTACCATCATTCTCTCCAGCTTCTCCTAATGCACGTTGGCAGGCAATTCAGCGCATCCAGGTGAATGGCATGACCTCACTGGCCGGCATCTTTACCTTTCTTTACACCGACATCGAAGGCAGCACTTGCCTTTGGGAACAGCAGCCTGAAGCGATGCGCCGGGCTCTGGCGCGCCATGACGCGATCCTGCGTCAGGCCATCGCAGCGAACGGCGGGGAGGTCTTCCGTACGGCCGGAGACGCCTTCTGAGCGGCCTTTGCCGCGGCCGCGCCCGCGGTGGCGGCTGCCGTGGACGCCCGGCGCGCATTCGCAGCCGAGCCGTGGAACCTCAATGAACCCCTGCACGTGCGCATGGTTTTACATTCCACTGAGGCGGTTGCGTCAGGCGGCGATTATGTCGGCGGCGGCTTGAATCGGCTTGGCCGGCTGCTGGCGGCCTGCCATGGCGGCCAAGCCCTGCTCAGCCAGGCTGCCGAGCAGCT
>CAZEPA010000126.1:0-9649 GCA_964513955.1 uncultured Anaerolineae bacterium
GACCCTGGCGCTCAGCGATCTAGCGGCGGCGCAGGCGCGCGGCGCGATCCTGCGCACTCGCGCCATGCAGCAATATACGTGGTCCCATGCGGCGGTCGCCATCGAAGAGGTCTATCACCGCGTCGTTCCGATCTCTGCACCAGACAGCGCCGTCACGCCGGAGGCGTGACCTACGGCGAGACCCGCGCCGTAGGTTCGATCTCTGCACCGGATAGCGTCGTCACGCCCGATCTCCGATCTCTGATCTCCGGTCTCCGATCTCCGGTCTCCGATCTCCGGTTTCCGCTCTCCGCTCTCCGATCTGCGCCCTGCACTTTGCGCCATCCCTTGCAGGGTGTTATAATCGCCGCTGTGCCGCAACCCTCATGGGCTGCCTAATCTGAACCGCAACCTGCTGGGTTGCATGTCCTGAACGAGTGAGTCATGACCCAAGAACTGAATCTTGCGAATCTTTTGCAGACCCTGCGCCGTCGCTGGTTGTTGATCGCCCTGGTGCTCATCGTGACCGTCGGCGCCACGTTGGTGTACAGCTTACTGCGGCCTCCCACTTATCAGGCGCGCGCGGTTTTGCGCGTGCGTGTGCCCCAATTCCAATGGAACATTGACCCCGCGGTGCAGCGCATCATTGATACGAAGCGCGATTGGCGTCGCGAATTTATGCTGCTCGGCCAGACGAAGACTGTGGCCGAACGCGCGGTGACTGGGCTGAACCTGACGGTTAACAGCGACCTGTTGGCGCGCATCACCCTACGCGCGGAATCCACCGACAGCATTTTGCTGGACGCGTCTGGGCCGACGGCCGCGGATGCCGCGCAGTTGGCGAACGCCTGGGCTGATGCCTTACAGAAGGCGGTGGCCGACCAGTATGGCACCGACTTGATGTACCAGGAGGTCGCCGGGCTGGGAAAAGAGTTCAAGACCCGCCTAGACAGCAGCCAACAGGCGCTGGAGGCGTTCAAGGCCGAGACGGGACAGGGTGTGGGCAGCGCAACGACGACCGAGGCGGCCGGCTTGGAGCCTGACCAGAAGGAACTCAATGCCAAAGCGGCGCTGCAGGCCGATTATCAGGTGGCGATTGACGCAGTCAACCGCCTGCTGAGCCAGATTGACGAGGCGCAGAACGGCCAGCGCGCACCAACCGCTATCGCCTGGGAAATGCTCACCAATGATATTTTGCAGGCGCGGATCGCCTTGCAGGCGGCGCGCCCAGCTTACACCGATCTGGCGGCCTGGAAGACTTTTCTGCAGGGCGAGGCTTCGGCGCTGCAAGAGTCAGTCACCTGGTTCAACAACGATGTCCTGAAATTGCAAGCCAAGCTGGCGTCTGAGGATTCGCGGCTTTATGTGTTGACGCAGCAGCGGAACCTGGCGGCCGATCCTTACCTGGCCGTTCAGCGTCAGCTGCACGAGATTGAGTATCAGTCGCCGATTGATCCGCTGGCGGTTGAAATCCTGGAGCGCGCCGCCCCCGGGATGGCCTCGCGGTCCTGGTCTGTACTGCTGCGACTGGTGATTGCGGGCGTGGCCGGTCTGATTGCTGGTGTTTGGCTGGCGCTGCTGTGGGATTTTGTCTTTGGGCAGCGTCCGCCGGCGATGGGCGCCAACGCTGCGCATTAGCCGTGGCTTGCGCTGGCTGCTGATCTGGGCGGGTCTGCACGCGCTGGCTTTCAGCCTGCTTACGCCGTTGTGGCAAGCGCCCGATGAACCGGCCCATGTGGAAATGGCCTGCTTGCTGGCGCAGCGCGGCGGCGACCTGCGCGCCGGTGATGATGACCCGGTCCTCCAACAGCGGCTGCTGCGCGCGTTGGCCGCCAACGATTTTTGGCGCCTGGTGCGCCAACCGACGCCTGACCCTTTGCCGAGTCGTTTTGCGGATGATCCGTTCTTGCGCAATGCCGGCCGGCAGGTGGGCGATGAATCCCCCATCTACTATTGGCTGCCGGCGCTGATCTGCCGATTGCCCCTGGCCCTGCCTGTCCAGGTTCACCTGATGCGGCTGGCGTCGGGGCTGTTTTTTGTGGCCGCAGTGTTGGCGATGTGGTGGACCGCCGGTCCTCTTTGGCCGCAGGCGCCCGGCGCTCGCGCGGCCGCGGCCGCCGCGGCGGCCGGTCTGCCCATGCTGGCGTTCCTGGCCGGCGGCGTCAACAACGACAGCCTGGCCGTCCTGGGCGGCGTCTTGACATTCGGCTGCCTGCTGCGCCTGGTGCTGCCAGACCGCAGCAGCCTGCGCGCCGCGCTGGCGCTGCTGGCAACAGCCGTGTTGACGGCCTGGATAAAAAAGACGGCGTTGTTCGTACTGCCCCTGGCGCTGGCAGCCATTGCCTGGCGTTTCGGCGTGCGCGGTGCGCGGCGCCAGCGCATCGCTTTGATCGGACTCGCCGCGCTGCTGGGCGTGCTGGCGCTGTTGCCCAGTCAGCAGCCGGCCGCTTGGGGCGGGCGCGGACAGCCCTGGGGCGGCGGTCTGACGCCAACCGCCGCGCACAGCGGACACTGGGGCATGATCGTGCGTGATGACACGACGCAGGGTTGGGGCCGCCTGACCCAAACCTTGCCGGCGGCCGGTTTGCGCGGCCAAACCATTCGCTTTGGCGCGTGGGTGCGCAGCCCGGGCAATCCGCAACTGGCTCGCTTGACCATCAAAGACGATGCGGGCCTTGAACGGGTGGTCGCGTCGGTGACGGCTGATTGGTCGTGGCTGGCCGTGACGCGCACCGTCAGCGTGACCGCGACGCAGGTGCTGCTCGGCATTGCGCCCGGCGCGGGTGATCTGCCCGGCGAAACCGGCGTGCTTTGGGTGGATGACGTGCGGCTGGACGGGCCGATCAGCCTGGTCAATGGCGATTTTGAACAGGCCGTGACCTGGGGCAGTCTGTTGGCGCAGCCGCTCGACCAGCCGCTGCAGCAAACCTGGGCGGCCAGCGCTGATGCTGGCCCGGCCAACCCAGGACGCATTTTGCTTTACCTGGCTTTGCTCTTTCCCGGGTTCTGGGGCAATTTTGGCTGGCTGCAAGTCCCGCTGCCGGTGCCCATGTACGGCGCCATCGCCCTGGCGTGCTTACTGGCCGGGCTGGGTATTGGCGGGGCGTTGTGGCAGCGCCGCTGGGATGATCCCCGCGCCGCGGTGGCCGTTGGCTGGAGCTTGCTGGCCGTGACGTTGTCCTTTAGCTTGACAACCGCGCCGATGTGGGTGCGTGACTGGCAGCCGCAGGGGCGCTATCTGCTCCCGGCCCTGGCGCCGTGGATGATTCTGCTGGTGAGCGGCCTGCGCTTCTGGAGCCGGCGCTGGCGACTACCGCGAGCCAGCCTGTGGTTCATGGTCGGTTTTGCCGTACTCGACCTGACTGTCTTGCTCATACTACAACCGTGGTTCGGTCGAACCGGCGGTTGAAAGCGCGGCAAAGCCTCCCTGCGGAGGCTGGATCTAGTTGCCGCAGGGTGACTTGGCAACGGCGGCTGCAATGTCAGCCGACCGGCACGAGAGGTTTATGACATCATTATCACCTGATGAGGTTCTGCCCTAAGTATGGCCGTCATTGATCAACGCCCGCGGCGGATCGCGGTCAATTCAGGCTACCTGCTGATTGCCTACATCATAGAGGCGCTGCTCGGCATTGTCGTTCTTTCGCTGGCCGCGCGTTACCTCAGCCAGGCCGGATTTGGCCGCTACGGTTATGTGATCTCGTTCATCGAACTGTTCATCATGCTCACCGAATTGAGCAACTCGCGCGTGCTCGTGCGCGAGGTCGCCAGCGATCAGACCCATGCGCGCCAACATCTGGCTGGGGTATGGACCTTGCGCTGGGTGCTTTCGGTCGTCATGGTGGGGGCGGTGCTGCTGGCCGCGCAAGGCCATTATGCCGATCCTCAGTTGTGGTGGGCCATTCTTTTCTTTGCCGTTGGTCAGGTCTTTTCCAATCTGACCGAGATCTTTACCGCGGTTTTTCGCGCCTACCAGCAGATGCAGTATCAGGCCTTTACCGTCATTTTTGGTCAGGCGCTGATTCTGCTCTTCACCTTCGGGGCTGTCCGCCTGGATTGGGGTCTGGCCGGCCTGTTTGGCGTACGCCTGGTGGCCAATTTCCTGCGTTTGGTGTCCGGCTGGTATCTCAGCCGCACACGTTTTCTAAAGGATTCGCTCAGCACCGACTGGCGCAGCATGTGGTATCTGCTGAAGGAATCGTTCCCGCTGGGCGCCAACATGTTTATTCGCCGCTTCATTTGGCGCGGCGGCATCGTCATGCTGACCACGATCCTCAACGCCAAAGCGCCGGGGCAGGGCGACCTGGCCGCCGGCCTGCTCTACGGCCCCATCCGCCTGGTGGAGCAGATGCGCATCGTGCCTTCGGCTCTCATCGGCGCCATTTTGCCCGTCTTTGCCCAGCAGGCGCGCTTACAGCCGCAGAAGTTCAGACAGACCCTGGCCCAAAGCCTTAAGCTCTTCATCGCGATCAGCCTCTTGCTGGCGGTGCTGATGACCACGTTGGCGCCCCAGATCACGGATCTGGTGCTGGGCCGCGGTCTGGCTGGCGCATCGGCCATCCTCGCCATCTTCGGCTGGATTATTCTTTTCACCTTCGCCAACCAATTCTACGAAGCTGCGCTGCTGGCGGTGGGCCGCCAGTGGATTGTTGCCGTTGGTCTGGGCATCGGCTTTGCGGTAGGCGCTGCGTTGACGTGGGTCTACCTGGTGCCAACCTTTGCTGCGGTGGGTGTGGCTTATGGCATCATGCTTTCCGAAGGCATTGTCTTTGTCATCAGCACAGTTGCTCTGTTGCCTTACCTGGACAAGGCCAAGATGGGGCTGGTCACCCTCAAAATGGCGTTGGCCGGCGTACTGACGGCCGGGTTTCTCTCGCTCCTCAGTCATTGGTCCATGTGGCTGACTGGACCTCTAGGCGCGTTGGTCTATGTGATCCTGCTGCTCGTGTTGCGCGCCTTCGACCCGCACGAGCTGGAAGCTGCGGTCGCGATGGTGACGTTCCACAAGCGCCTGCGCTGGATTCGCCGCTGGTTATTCAAGCTGGACGAGCGCGGGATGATGAAAGGAAATGAGATTAGAGATCAGAGATCGGAGACCGGGTTTGTGGAAGGCGGAAGTTCTCCGGTCTCCGATCTCCAATCTTCGGTCTCCGACCTCCGGTCTCCGGTCTCCGATCTCCAATCTCCGGTCTCCGATCTCCGGTCTCCGGTCTCTCCCCCTTCCGTCCTCGTGATCGGCCTGGACGGGGCGACGTGGGATTTGCTCGGCCCTATGATCGCGGCCGGGTGGATGCCCAATCTGGCGCGGCTGGTGGCCGCTGGGACAAGCGCGCCGCTGAGATCCACCTTGCCGCCGCTGACCGCGCCAGCCTGGAGCAGTTTCATGACCGGGCTGAATCCGGGCCGGCACGGCGTCTTCGCGTTTCAGCGCGCGCTCAATCGTGACCTGGAGCGCACGTACGTCAATGCGACGGCCATCCAGGCGCCGCTGCTCTGGGAGCGCTTAAGCGCGCACGGGCTGCGCGTGGGGGTGCTCAACGTGCCGCTGACCTACCCCGTGCGCCCGGTCAACGGTTGGCTGGTCAGCGGCATGATGACGCCGTCGGAAGAGAGCGACTTCACCTATCCGGCGGCGCTGGCGCCTGCGTTGCGCGCCCGACGCTACACCATTGACCTGCGCGTGCTCAAGCAAGAACGCGATTACCGCGCGCCCGCGCAGCGCCTGGCCCTGGTGAACGATTTACAGCGCGTGCTGCAAGAACGACAATCGGCCTTAGAAGAACTGCTGCTGCCGCAGGGCGGCGACTTCATCATGGTGGTGTACGAGACGCCCGACCGCTTGCAGCACTGGACGTGGCGCTACCTCGATGATCTGCTGAGCCTCTCAGGGCCGCATGCCTTCGAACGCACGCCCATTCACGCGGCCGTGGAAGCCGCCTACCGCGCCGTTGACGACGCGATTGGCCGCACCCTGGCCGTGGCCGCCGGGCCCGACACGCGCGTCTTCATGCTGTCAGATCATGGCTTTGGCTTTCGCCATACTCGCGTGCACATGGACCAATGGCTGGCGAACCAGGGCTGGTTGACCTATGCCGCCGGCAAGGCTGATGTGCGCAAGCGGCTGAAACAGTCCATGGGCTGGATCAAGCGTTTTCTGCCGCGCAGCCTGCTGCTGCGTGGACGCCGCGCGTTTGCTGTCAACCGTATCCTGGACTGGACGCACACGCAGGCCTATTCTGGCGTGGCCTCCGAGTATGCCATCTACATCAACCGCCGCGGCCGCGAACCCTATGGCGTGGTAGCCGAGCCTGACGTGGAAGCCCTGCGTCGCGAGATCAAGGCGCGCTTGCTCAGCCTGATAGACCCGCGTCAGGGACAGCGCGTGGTCCGCGCCGTGTACGATCGCGAGGAATTCTATCAGGGGCCATTCACCGATCAGGCGCCGGACATTGTCTATGAACTGGCGCCCGGCTATGAGCCAACGTCGGAAGTGTCGCCGGGGCGGCTTTTCACCGATGTCACGGCCGAAGGCGAGGGGATGCATCAACCAGACGGCATCTTCCTGGCGTGGGGCAAAGACATCGTCGCCCAACGGCTGGGGCCAGGGCTGAGCCTGGCTGATCTGACGCCCACCATTCTATACAGCCTCGGCGTGCCGGTGCCTCAGGGCCTGGATGGCCGCGTGCTGTCGGAGATTTTCACGGCCGATTATCGCGGCGCGCATCCCGTTGTCATGACCGAAGACGCCGGCGTCGCGCTCGCGCCGCGCCAGGAGGTCTACTCGACGAGTGACGAGGCGTTAATTGTGGAAAAACTGACGAATCTGGGGTACCTCAATTGAGCAGTGTCTTCCGCCTCGACCCCGGCCGGATGCGCAGCGAGCGCCTGCGTCGCTTGGGCCGGCTAGCCGGCCCGCTGGCGCGCTATCAACGTTGGAACTGGGCCTGGCGCCTGGAGATTGCCCTGCGCTACCAGCCGATTGCCGATGCCCTGGCCGACCGGCCGTCCGCGCTGCGTATTTTGGATGTGGGCTGCGGCAGCAAGGGCGGCGTCACGTCTTACGTGCCGCGGCCGGCCTTTGGCGTGGATGTGACGTTCGACCGGGAGCGTCTGCAGGATCACCCGCGGTTGACCGCGGTTGCGGCTTCTGGCGCGGCGCTGCCCTTCGCCGGCGGCAGCCTGGACGTCGTGCTGTGCATGGATACGCTGGAACATCTGACACCGGATGATCGGCGCGCCGTCGTGACCGAAATGGCCCGTGTGGTGGCCGCGGACGGCCTGCTGATCATCGGTGCGCCGTGCGGGGCGGCCGCACGCGCGGCTGAAGAAGAGATTGCGCAGACGTTCGCGCGCCAGACGGGTCGGGTGCACCCTAAGCTCGGCGAGCACCTGGAACACGATATGTGGTCGGAGGTTGATTTGCTGAATCTGGTGAATGAAGTGGCCGCGGCCCGTTTTGGTGCGTATCGTCTGCGCGTCGCAGCCAATGTCAACATCGGGGTCTGGTTGTTCTTGCGCCGGCTTTTCGATCTTGGCCGGCCGCTGCCAGGCCTGACTCATGGGCAGCGTCTGTTGTTGCAGCCTCTCTATCCCTGGCTGGCGCCGCGGCTGCACCAGGAGCCTACCTACCGGAAGATCGTTTTTTGCCAGCCCGGTCATGCGGCTGACCTTTGATCATGCCTACCGTGAACACGTCAACCTTGTCAACCACGGCCACCAGCGCCCGTCGCGTCGTGGTCGTCGGCCTCGACGGAGCCACCTTTGATCTGATTCAACCCTGGGTCGCACAGGGCAAGTTGCCCACGCTGGCCCGCCTGCTGCGCACCAGCGCCTGGGCGCCCCTGGAATCGGTGCTGCACCCCTTCACTGCACAGGCCTGGACCTCGATGGTCACCGGCGCGAACCAGGGCAAGCACCGCGTCTTTGATTTCTGGGAACGCGATTTTAGCACCTATGGCTTTCGCCTCACCAATGCCAGCTTCCGCGCGCTGCCCGCGCTGTGGACGCTGCTCAGCCAGGCCGGCCGTCATGTCATCGTACTCAACGTGCCCATGACCTACCCGCCGGAAAAGGTCAACGGCGTGCTGGTCTCCGGCTGGGACACGCCGGGTATGGGCGCGGCCTTCACCTATCCATTGGCGCTCAAGGCTGAATTGTCTGCGCTTTCTGGCGGCCAGCCCTATGTGATTGTGCCAGACGACTGGAAATACAGCACAGCCCAGCGCGGGGATATGGTCATGGCCGAGCTGCTGCGTGAGATTGACGTACGCTTTGCCGTCGCCAGCAGCCTGATGGCACGCGAGCCGTGGGATTTGACCTTTTTTGTCGTCAGCGCGCTCGACGGTGCGGCCCATTTCCTGTGGAAGTATCACGATCCCGCGCATCCCCTTTACGATCCGGCGGTCAACGCGCAGATGTTCAGCGAAGACCCACTGCTGCAAGTTTACCAACGCGCCGACCACCACCTGGGCGAATTCCTTTCCACCTTGCCGCCCGACGTGCATGTGCTGGTCGTCTCCGATCACGGCGAGGGCGCGCTGGAGGACGTCGAAATTCATCTCAACTTGTGGCTGGCGCAGCAAGGGCTGCTGACGCTGCGCACGCCCGGCAGCCGCCGTTCGCCCGGCCACGCGCTCAAATGGCTGGCCGCCAAGCTGGTGGATCGCGGCAAACGCGCTCTGTACGGACGCGTCTCCTTCAGCACCTTGTCGCGGCTGCGCCATTGGTGGCCGGACAAGCTGCGCGTCACGCTGGGCGAAGAGTCGTTTTTCCCCGGCGTGGATTGGGCGCATACGCTGGCCTATTCGGAAGAGGTGCGCGGCAACATCTGGATCAACCTCAAGGGGCGCGATCCGCAAGGCATCGTGGCGCCCGGCGCCGAGTATGAGGCGCTGCGCGACCGCATCATTACCAAGCTGCAAGACTTGCGCGACCCGCGCACGGGCAAGTCCCTGGTGCGCCGCGTCTGGCGCCGCGAAGAACGCTTCAGCGGGCCATTCAGCGATCGCCTGCCCGACTTGCTCGTGGAGGCCGAGTACCCGGATCTGTTCCGCCCCCGCGGCGCGTACACCGGCCGGGATCCGGTGCGCCACCTGACGATGGAGGAGATGCGTCATCGGCGCATCACCGGGTGTCACCGGCCCAACGGTATTTTCTTCGCACACGGGCCGGCTGTGCAGCCTGATCTGCCCCTGGCGCCGGCCAGCATCCTGGATGTAGCGCCTACCGTGCTTCACCTGCTCGGTGAACCCGTGCCGAGTTGGATGGATGGCCGGGTGTTGACTGAGATGCTGACGCCGGAGGCGCTGGCCGGCCAGCCTGTGCAAAGCAGGCCGCAAACGCCGCTTCCGGCGGTCAACTCCGACGACGGCGCAGGCGTGCAGAGTTACGATGACGCCGAAGCCCAAGAAGTGACGGACCGGTTGGCGGGGCTGGGCTATCTGTGATGCGTGAATCGTGAGGCGTGAAACGTGAGGCGTGAATTACGGATCACGTTTCACGCTTCACGAAGTGTGAGAAGGAGAGCGTGAGAAGTGATAAGAGCGTACCGACCGATAACGCCTCTTTTTTATGCTGGCGGCTTGATCCTGGCGGTGCTGCTGGCAGGATTGATGCTGATTTCGCCGTTTGCGGGACTGGCATTGGTGTTTGCCGCGCTGGTGGTGACCCT
>CAZEPA010000127.1:0-3120 GCA_964513955.1 uncultured Anaerolineae bacterium
TTACGTCGGTTTCAACAACAAGCTGCCTCCCTTCGACAATGTGAAGGTGCGCCAGGCCTTTGCGCGCGCGGTGGATAAGCAGGCGCTCGCGAACAAGGTGCTGGATGGCAGCGTCCGTCCAACGGATCGCATCCTGCCGGCTGGCCTGCCCGGCTCCGAATTGCCCATCAAGGGGTTGACTTTCGACCCCGCCGCGGCCAAAAAGCTGCTGGCGGACGCAGGTTTCGCGAATGGGAAAGGCTTGCCGCCCATCGCTTTTACCTACGGCGTGGAAGGGGACAACGAGCGCATGGTGACGTTCCTGCAAGAACAGTGGAAACAGAACCTGGGCGTCGAAGTGACCCTGGAACCGCTCGAACTGGCGACATTCAGCGAGCGCCTCAACACCACCTATCAGCACCCGGAGCAGGGCATTCAAATGTTCTTCAGCATCTGGGGCGCCGATTACCCTGATCCGCAGAACTTCATCTCGCAGCAGTTGCGCACCGACGTGGGCAACAACAACGGCCATTGGTCGAATGCGGCCTTCGACAAGCTGGTGGATGAAGCGGATGTCATCGTGGGAGACGATGCCAGGCGCATGTCGCTCTACAACCAGGCCGAGCAGTTGGCGGTGGATGAAGTGGGCTGGCTGCCGCTCTTCAACCCCACGCTCAATGTGCTGATGCGGCCTTATGTTTCGGGCTTTGTGTTCAACGGCCAGGGCATCACCGTGCCGGATTGGTCAGCCGTGCGCGGCAAGGCACAGTAAACGGCCCGCCCCCAACCTGGACTGGACGCGCCAGAACCCACTGGCTCACGCAAAGGCGCGGAGAACACCAAGAGGAAAAACCGTAACCGTTCACAAGGTTCTGGAGTAGGACGCAGATTAGCGCTGGCTACGCACGCAGATTTGGCGATTTTGCCCGGCCGCAGATGCCAGCCGATGGCAGCACGCGCCGCGTTGAGGTCCTTCTGTGGTCAAATCTGCGTCTATCTGCGTTTATCTGCGTCCAGTCTATCGCTCAGAACGTTTACGAAAAACCTCCCCGAACTTTGCGGGTTTGCGTGAGAATGGCCTGCTGCTGGCGCAAGAAGTCAACTGATTGGTTTTATGACACCTATCATCCTGCGGCGCGTGCTCAGCTTAGCATTTGTGCTGTTTAGCATCACCCTGCTGACGTTCATCATCGGCTACCTGGCGCCGGGCGACCCCATCCTGGTGATGATGGGGTCGCGCCGCGATCCGGTTCTATACGAACGGCTGCTGCACCAATACGGACTTGATCTGCCGTGGTGGCAGCAGTATCTACGCTACATTGGTGGGCTGCTGCACGGCGACCTGGGCCTCTCCTATAAATTCCAGGGGCGCCCCGTGCTCGATCTGCTGCGTCGCGGTCTGCCCATTTCCATGTCGTTGGGCGGCGTCGCCCTCTTGCTGAGCCTGGTCATCGGCATTCCGGCCGGGGTGCTGGCCGCGCTGCGCCAGAATTCCTGGCTCGATCGCGGTCTCCTGGCGCTGATGCTGGCCCTCTACGCGATTCCGAGTTTCGTGCTCATTCCCATCCTGCGCATCGCCGACGCCTGGCTCTACCGCGCCGGCCTGCCCTACTTACCGGTGGCCGGCTGGGGAACCCCCGCGCATTGGGTGCTGCCCGTGATCGTGCTGGCCGCCAGCACGACCGGCTACCTGGCGCGGCTCACGCGCGCGGCCATGTTGGAGGTCCTGCGGCAGGACTACATGCGTACAGCCGCGGCCAAAGGGCTGTTCCCGCGTCAGATCACCTGGCGTCATGCCTTTCGCAACGCGCTGCTGCCGATTGTCACCGTGCTCGGCCCGTCGCTGGCATTCCTGGTCACCGGCGCGTTCGTCGTTGAAAATCTCTTTGCCGTGCCTGGCATCGGTTTCCTCGCCATCCAGGCCATCGGCCAGCGCGACTATCCGGTGCTGCAGGGGACAACCGTGATGCTGGCGGCGGCCGTGGTAGTGATGAACCTGGTGACCGACCTGGTCTACCTGTTTTTGGACCCACGGATTCGAATAACGTGAGCAGCCTAACGACGGCGGCTTTGGCCGCAGGCGACCGCAGCCGCAGCTTGTCGGCGCGCTTTGCCGCCAACCGCCTGGCTCTGCTGTGCCTGGCGGTGATCATCTTGCTGGCGCTCTGCGCCGTCGCGGGTCCCGGCCTGTGGTCAGCCAGCGCCACAGCCCAGGACTACGACGCGATCAATGCCTGGCCGACCGCCGCGCATCCGCTGGGTACGGATAACCTGGGACGCGACACCCTGGCGCGCCTCTTGCGCGGCCTGCGGGTTTCACTGCTGGTGGCCGTGTATGTGGAAACCCTCAACATCGTGCTCGGCGCGACCATGGGGCTGATGGCTGGTTACTTTGGCGGCTGGCTCGATCAACTGCTCAGCCGGCTGGCAGATATGCTCTTTGCGTTTCCTGGCCTGCTCCTGGCAATTTTGGTGGCTGGGGTATTCGGGCCGGCGGTCACGCAAACCTTTGGCGGGATTGGCCGCCTGCTCCTGGTGGCCGGCGCGCTGAGCCTGGTAAGTTGGCCGCTCATGGCGCGCATGGTGCGCAGCATCACCCTGGCGCTGCGCGAACGTGAGTTCATCGAGGCCGCGCGCGCGGTGGGCGCCAGCGATGCCGCGATCCTCTGGCGCCATCTGCTCCCCAATGTGATGGGTATGGTCATCGTCAGCGCCACGCTCGACGTGGCTGGCGTCGTGGTCAACGAAGCAGTGCTCAGCCTGCTCGGTCTGGGCGTGCAGCCGCCCGCGCCAAGCATCGGCGGCATGATCGTGCAGTCCATCCCTTTTCTGGAGACCAACTGGCCGCAGGCCTTTTTCCCCAGTCTGGCGCTGATGGTCATGGTGCTCAGCTTTTCCTTTGCCGGCGATGGGCTGCGCGACGCGTTCGATCCGAAGACCGAGTGAACCTGTGACGTAAGCCGCCGGCTTGCGGCTGGCGCGCCAGGCTCTCGGAAGGAACAAGCCATGAATCTCATGGACGAAGCCCGTGAACGGGCCGTCGAGGTGGGGCCGCGGGGCAGCCCCCCGAGCGGGTTCCAATCAACGGGGCTGGCCCGCGGCGAACCCCACGGGGGGGGGCGCGGCCCCAGGCTCACAGCC
>CAZEPA010000127.1:3130-9615 GCA_964513955.1 uncultured Anaerolineae bacterium
CCGAACCCAACCCCCATTTAATCCCCTGCACGCACCCCGGGCCCGGGCCGCGGCGGGGCGCCCGCCCCCCCCCACGCCGATCGGTTTCAAAGCATCGGGGCTGGCCCGCGGCTACCCGCACGTGTGGGCGCGCGACAGCATGATCACGGCCCTGGGCGCGGCGTGGGCCGAGCCATCGCTCTTCCTGGCGCCCTTCCGCGCGTCGCTCGATACGCTGGGCGCGTTTCAATCGGCGCTGGGCCTCATTCCCCTCAACGTGGACGTGGCGAGCCAGACAGTCTCCACCGAAAACGCAGGCGCGGTGGATGCCAACCTGTGGTACATCCTGGGCCATTACTACCACTGGCTGCTCACGCACGATGACGCCTATCTGCGCGGCGCGTTTCCCCGTCTGCAGCGCGCGCTGCTTTGGCTGCGCTACCAAGACATGAACGAATGCGGCCTGCTTGAGGTGCCCGAGGCCGGCGATTGGATGGATTTGCTCTCGGTCCGTTATAATGTCCTGTATGACAACGCGCTGTACTTTGCCTGCCTGGCGGCGTATATGCGCATGGCCGCGGCCTGCAACGCGGACGCCGGCGGAGGCGCCAGTTGGGCCGATGGGGTGCGCGAGCGGTTAAATCTGCTGCTGTGGGTCAATCGCCGCTGGGAGCCAGAGCATTGGGCCGAGCAGTTGGCGCGGCTCAAGGCGATGCGCCTGGAATGGTACATGCTGTATCACAACGTGGGCACCATCTCCAGCCGGCCGTTTTACCTGCCCTGGGTGGCGTTCCGTGAGTTTGGCGACTACTGCGATGTCCTGGGCAATGCGCTGGCTATTCTGACGGGCGTGGCCGACAGCGAGCGACGTGAGATCATCCTGCGCCATCTGTACCAGGTCGGCGCGGGCAGCCCTTATCCGAGCAAGGCCATTCATCCGGTTATCTATCCGGGCCAGGCCGAGTGGCGCGAATACTATCGCAGCCGCAACCTCAACCTGCCGCACCAGTATCACAACGGCGGCATTTGGCCGTTTATCGGCGGGTTTCATGTGGCCGCGCTGGTACGCCAGGGGTGGCTGGACGATGCAGAGCGGCTCCTGCAAGACCTGGCGGCCGCCAATCGCCGCGGCGCGTATGAGCCGTGGGAATTCAACGAATGGCTGCATGGACAAACGGGCAACCCGATGGGCTACCCGTTCCAGGCCTGGTCGGCCGGTATGTATCTGTACGCGTACGAGGCGCTGCAGCAGCGGCGCCTGCCCTTATTTGATGACCTAATCCAATCGTAAAGGCCACTGCTCAGGCATCCTGCGCCGATTGCGGCCGCCGCATGAATTCGGGCCGCCAGGGCGGTACGCCCGTCAGGTGCGATTTCGATCGCTCTTGCAACGGCGCACCGCCTGAGCAGCGAACCACCATGACTGACTCGACCGAGGCGTGCGATATGGCAAACTTGCAGTTATCACCTGATCTGCACAACGCGCTGGCACGCGGCAGCCTGGCCCTTTTTTGGGGCGGCGATCTGCCGCAGGCGCTGACCGGCCTGCCCAGCCGGCAGGACCTGGCGCAGCGCCTGGCCGAGCGCATCGAATACAAGGGCCGCGATCAATCCCTGGAGGCGGTCGCGCAGGCCCAGGTGAGCAGCCAGTCCGGCTTTGTAAATGAGCTGAACCGGTTCATCAAGGACGAGCTCAATGAACAGCGGCGCCAACCGCAGGCCGTGCACCGGCTGGCGGCGCAACTGCCGGTCAATGAGTACATCGTCACCGCGTACGACGGTCTGCTCGAAGATGCCCTGCGCCTGCAACGACCCTACAACTATCCGATCATCGCCAATGCCAGCGTCAGCAACCTGGATCAGTTGGATAGCAATCTGCCCATCCTGATTTGGCTGTACGGCCGTGTGCGTGAACTACAAAGCCTGGTGGTGACGCGCGACGCCCATCTGCGCCTGGTCAACGATCCGGCCAACGCTGGCCTGCTCAACCACGTGCGCGACGTGCTGCGCGTCAAAACCCTGCTGTTTATCGGCTACGACCTGTCGGACGTTGATTTTGAGCTGCTCTACACCTCCGTCCTGGCCGCGGCCGGATCGCTGGCGCGACGAGCTTTTGCCGTGCAGCCGGGCCTGGATCCCTACCAGCGCCAGACCTGGCAGCAGCGCAACGTCGAGCTGATTGACGCCGATCCGCTGGCGGTGCTCAGCAGCCTGCTCAACCTGCCCATTCCCCCTATGCTCCCTGATCTCGCACCCAAACCTCCGGTCTCCGATCTCCGGTCTCCGGTCTCCAACCTCACACTCACGGAGGTGAAACCAACCATGCCCACAGTGCCCAACTCAATCACTTTACGTAAGCTGCTGCAGCAACTGACCTCTGACGACATTGACGTCATTCTGTTGACGGACGAATTCCGTGACGTGCGCGCGGCCGCCGGGCCAAGCCTGAACAGCCTTATTCTCAAATTGATTGAGTATGCCGAGAAGCGCGTGCAAGTGCCCTTCCTGCTGGAGCAGATTTACGACCTGAATGCGGCTGGCTACCTGACGATCATGGGTGAGCCGCCTCCTGGCCGCGTGAAACCAGCATCCACAGGGTCAACGCCCGATGGAAACAAGACTGGCAACCCCGTTCCTCCGCCGCCTGGGCCTGCCCGTCAAATCACCTACCACAACTTCGAGGTGCGTATCCGCCGCGGCAGCAGCGCCGGCCAGTACGACGCGGAGACCAGCAGCGACCTGGGCGGCCAGGCCAGCGCCAGCGTGACCTTTGACCTGGACGAGGTGGATTTCAAGCGTCTGCTCAACCGCTTCGGCGTGCTGCGCGGCTTTGCCGCAGACGAACCCGCCGACGCGTCCGTCGCGCGCACGCCAGGGCCAGTGCGCTCCAGCCTGCCGCCGGCCGAGAAGGATTTGGCTCAGCTCGGCTATCGCTTGCAGCAGCTGGCTTTTCCAACGCCGGTGTACAATCGCCTGCTGACTGCGCAAAGCAAACTGGGCGAGAACGACAGCCTGCGCATCCGCCTGCGCCTTGATCCGCCCGAGCTGGCGGTTTTGCCCTGGGAACTGCTGACCGACGCCGCGCCTGGTCCCGGCGTCGCGCCCGACTTTTGGGGCTTGAACCAAAAAATGTCGTTGGTGCGTTTCCCGGCCGTGGCTAAGGCGGCCGCGCCGGTGGCTTCGCCCACGCCCCTGCGCATCCTGCTGGCCGTAGCCGGGCCAACCGATCAACGCCCGCTGAACACTGCAGACGAGATCGCACGTGTCCGCACGGCCCTCGCGCCGTTGGGTAACAAGGTCGAGCTGGTGGAGATGGATCACGTGATGGCGGTTGATTTGCTGCCGCGCCTGCGCGAGACCTTCCACATCTTCCATTTCATTGGGCACGGCACATTCGACCAGGCCAGCAGCACCGGCCAGCTCGTTCTGGAGGATGAAAACCACAGCAGCGATTTTCTCAACGCCAAGACCCTGGGCCAGCTCCTCAGCGGCAGCACCATTCGCCTGGTCTTCCTCAACGCGTGCGACACCGCGCAAACCGCCAACAGCACCGACGCTTACGGCATTGCCGACGCCCTGGTCAAGGCAGGGCTGCCGGCCGTGGTCGCCATGCAGACGGTCGTGCGCGATGATTACGCCATCCTCTTTGCGCAGCAGTTCTACCAAAGCGTGGCGCAGGGCCTGCTCCTCGATGACTGCGTGGGGGAGGGCCGCCGCAGAGTATGGCTGAAGTCCGGCTCCGCCAGCTTCGATTGGGCCATTCCGGTGTTGACGACGCGGGTCTCCGATGGGCGTTTGTTCGGGTGAGACGGTTTAGGATCGTAATTGCTCACGTCGCATGATCGGACAGGATTGACAGGATAAACAGGATTTTTGCCTTGTGGTGTGCGAAACAACCGACACACAGGGTGACATCCTGTAAATCCTGTCTGTATCTGTGGCAGCTTGAGCTGCGGTAGGTCACGCCTCCGGCGTGACGACGCCGTCCGCCGCAGAGGTTGCTTTTCTCGTCCGGCGTCGTCCGGCCAGGAGGCCGGACCTACGGGAATTGAAGCATCATAGAAGGAGAGAATCAAATGCCATTACCGACGCGTGCTGAAGCCTGGGCGCTGGTGTGCGAATGGGTGCAGGCCGACAGTCTGCGCAAGCATGTGCTGGCGGTCGAAGCGGCGATGCGAGCGTACGCTGTCAAATTCGGCGAAGACGAGGCGCTGTGGGGCGTCACCGGCCTGGTGCATGACCTGGACTTCGAGCGTTTCCCCCACATGGATGACCAGGCCGATGGGCATCCGCGCACCGAGCTGCGCTTGTTTCGCGCCCTGGACTGGCCGCCCGAACTGATTCACGCTGTGGAAGGGCACGCGACGTACCTGGGCGTGCCGCGCGTGAGCCGGTTGGACAAGACCCTGCTGGCCGTGGATGAGCTGACCGGCCTGATCATGGCCGTGGGTTACGTGCGTCCGAGCAAGAGCCTGGCCGATGTTGAAGTCAAGTCGGTCAAGAAGAAGTGGAAAGACAAGGCCTTTGCCGCGGCCATCAGCCGCCCGGAGATTGAGCACTACACCGCGGACCTGGGCCAGCCGCTGGATGAGCACATCCAGACCGTGCTGAGCGCGCTGCAGGGCATCGCCGCGGAGCTGGGATTGGGCTAAAAAGCCAGGATAGTTGCACGAAGCTACGGGAGAGGTATAATAACCGTCATGGAAACTCAATTAGGCCTGCTCCAGAACCGACGCGACGAAATCCTGCGCCTGGCAGCCCACTATGGCGCGGGCAATATACGCATTTTTGGCTCAGTGGCCCGCGGCGACACGCGTCCAGACAGCGATATTGACTTCCTGGTTGACATGGAGCCTGGGCGTAGTCTGTTCGATCTCGGTCGGTTGCTGATCGCTTTACAGGCTGCGCTCGGCGTTGAGGTGGACGTGGTTACCGAAAAAGGGCTGCGTCCGCGCATCCGGGAACAGGTGTTACGTGAGGCCCTACCCCTATGAGAAGTGACCGGGAGCGGCTGCTGGACATCCTGGAAGCCATTGAAAAGATCGCTCGCTACTCTGCCCGCGATATTGATGCTTTTGCCGATGATGAGAAGCAGCAGGTTTGGGTCATTCATCATCTACAAATCATCGGCGAGGCAGCCTACGGGTTGTCTCAGCGGTTCAGAGCCGAGCATCCCGAAATTCCGTGGGGAGCAATCATCGGTATGCGCCACGTGCTGGTCCACGGTTATTTCGAGATTGACCTGGATATCGTGTGGGCTGCTGTTCAACGTGACCTGCCACCCCTGCGGGATGCTATCGTCGCCATCCTAAACCAATCAAGCTGATACCTCCTCTCACTCCACAGACGTTCCTCGCCAAATGGCGTAAGAGCACGCTCACGGAGAGCGCCGCCACGAATGATTATTTCCTCGACCGTGAGGCATTTAGTGATGGCAGCACGATCCTGATGCGATCGGCCTGTGCCTGCGCAAGAGAAAAATAAGACCAGCCGGATTTCTGGAGTTGGGCGGGCGTCAGGTGCAGTTATCGAAGACCGTTATTTGCATGCTCTGCAAGCCAAGCATAGCCTAACTTTTCAGTTTCAGCAAGTCCATCTTGTTGATGACGAGATGTTCAACGTGGTCGAATCTTGAAGCAGGCGCCTACCGGTAGGCTTGAACATCCGCCTGTGGTAGATTGATGCAAAGATCACATTGTCAGGCCACAGTTTCAATTTCCGAGATCATCCATTACCATCCCCTCCGCGGCAACCAGGCGCACATTCTCGTCCGCGGCGCGGGCGACCAGGGCGGGCGTGAAACCGGACTTGGCAAAGAGCGCATAGGAAACGGCCGGCCAGCGGCCCTGGGGATCGACCAGGCGCGCCTTGCGTTGCAGATCATCCAGAATGTCCGTCCCCACGGGGTTGACCGACCACTTGCACTCGCCCAGCAGCAGCGCGCCGTCCGCCTCGCTGACCGCGACGACGTCTACCTCGCCTGTGTTACCCCACCAAGAGCCGATCCGCTCCGCTAAAAAGGCGAGTTGCCCCGCGCGCGCCAGGCGCGCGACGTAAGCTCGCCCCGCTTCTTCAAACGCATAACTGACGAACTGATCGAATGTTGGCCGCACGCGCTGCGCTAGCACCGCGTCCGCCAGGCCCAGGTCAAGCGATCCCTGGTTGGGATGCACATAGCGAAACCAAAAGCGCAGGAAGGCATCGGTGATCTGGTAGAGGCCGCGTTTGTTCTTGTCAGGCCGACTCTCGGTGGCAGGTACATGGCGGCTTACCACACGCAGATCTTGCAGGATATCCAGATAACGCGCGGTCGTGGTTGCATCGCCCACGCGCGCCGCCTGGCTGATCTCGTTCAGTCGCGTGGAGCCTTGCGCCAGCGCGCGTAGGATCGAGAAGTAATTGCGCGGCTCACGTAATTCCTCCATGAGCAGCATCTGCGGTTCGCGACGCAGCATCCCCTGGCTATCCAGGATACGAGCGCGGATATTGGCGAAGATGTCGGCCTG
>CAZEPA010000128.1:0-9598 GCA_964513955.1 uncultured Anaerolineae bacterium
AGCCGCGGAAACGCGGCCAGGCGATCCAGCACGCGGCGGGCGATGCGCGCCATCCCCTGTTCGTCAATCTCGCGCATCGTGAAGACCGTGATGCCGCTTTGCTTGAGCTGCAGCCGTTCGGCGCCATCCAGGTCACGCACGCCAATCATGACAATCTGCGCCGGCTTGAGTTGGCTGTGGCGTCCAATCTCGGCCAGGCTGGCGGCGCCGCGTCCCAAGAGTGCGGCTACGGGCATGCCGTGGATGTTGCCGCTAGGCGTGGTTTCCGGGGTGTTGAAATCCGCATGCGCGTCAATCCACAGCAGGCCCATCGCACCCACACTGCCCGTGCCGGCGACGGTTCCCATCGCGATCGAATGGTCTCCGCCCAGGAAAATGGGCAAGTCAGGGCCGCCTGCCAGGGCGGCAGCGCGAGTGTACAACTCCTGCGTCACCTGCGCAATGGCGGGCAGGTGGCGCAGATCGTTGACGTGGGTGATTGCCTCGGTCGAGGCTTCGGGCACCGGCACATTGAGGTTGCCCTCATCGCGCACCTGGTAGCCCAGGCGTTCCAGGTGCGCCTGCAGACCCGCGTAGCGCAGTGCGCTCGGCCCCATGTCCACCCCGCGGCGCTGCTGGCCCAGGTCCATGGGCACACCGATAATGCGCAGGCCCTGTCCGCCCGCGGCATCAGGTTGCTGACGCATAACCCACCACTTGCGGATCGCCCCACACGGCCCAATTCCAACGCGCATCGCCCAGACCATCGGTCACCAGTTGCACGGTGACTTCGCGGCCGGCCAGGGATGGCAGCACGATCTCGACAGGGTCCCAGCGACAAGAGGCTTTGAGCGTGCTCCACAGCTTGTGGCCGTTGACGTAGAGACGAAAAGCAACTGGGTTGTTGTCGGTTATCAGCGAACCATCACGCACGCCGACGCTCGCGCGGAAGCGCAATCGCTCCACGGCCAGCGGCACCGTAAATTGATACTCGATCACGGCCGCGCCTGCCGCCGGCGGGTGTTCCCAAATGGCAGGCCGCAGCTCGCCGCCGCTGGAGGCCGGCCCCACCTTGATTTCCATGCCGGCTGGGGCCTGCGTAGAAGCCTGGCGCGCGCTGGCAAATTGCTCCACCATGTCAAAGCGCCAGATCACCTGCGGCTGACTGCCTTCCAGCTCGCCCAGCGTGGGTGAGCGCCATTGCTCTTCCTGCCACTTTAGGAAACTGATGAACTCAGACAGGCGCACCAGGCTTTCTTCATTGAGATCCGTAATGCGCCGCGTAATTTCAGCTAGGATTTCGGCTTGTTCATCGAACGCAGTATCAATTGACATAACGCTTCCTGGATCACGAATCAGCGTTTTATCATTCGGCATAGATCACGTGAGCTTTGCCAGCACATCATTCAGCGTGGGGCTGCCAATCTCTTGCAGTTCATAGCCCACACGCTGCGTCGGCCGGTTGATGCGCAGCACACGCGTCAGGTCAATCGGGGTGGCAATGATCACCAAGTCGCATGGGATGTTGTTGATGGTCTCTTCCAGGTCGGCCACCTGGGCATCGCCGTAGCCCATGGCGGGCAGCACGGCCCCGGTGCGCGGATATTTGACATAAGTGTCGGCAATCGTGCGCACAGCATAGGGGCGCGGGTCAATGATGTCAGCCGCGCCAAAGCGTCGCGCCGCCACCACGCCGGCGCCGTACGCCATTTCTCCGTGCGTCAGCGTGGGGCCGTCTTCGACCACCAGCACCGTTTGGCCGCGGATCGCATCCGGATCACCAACCGAAATTGGTGACGCCGCTTCGATCATGATCGCCTTCGGATTGACGCGCCGCACGCTGTCGCGCACATGGGTGATCGCATCAAGGTCAGCGGTGTCCACCTTGTTGATGACCACGACATCGGCCATGCGCAGGTTCGTCTCTCCCGGATGATAGGTCAGTTCATGACCTGCACGGTGCGGATCGGCCACCACGATGTACACATCCGGCTTATAGAAGGGGAAGTCATTGTTACCGCCGTCCCACACGATCACATCGGCCTCTTCTTCTGCTGCGCGCAGTATGCGCTCATAGTCTACACCAGCGTAAACGACCACGCCGCGATCGAGATGCGGTTCGTACTCTTCGCGCTCTTCAATCGTACACTGGTGATCGTCCAAATCCTGGTATGAGGCAAAGCGTTGGCAGGCCTGGCTGACCAGATCGCCATAGGGCATGGGATGCCGCACGGCGGCGACCTTCTTGCCCTGCCCACGCAGAATATCGCACACGCGGCGCGTGGTTTGACTCTTGCCGGAGCCGGTGCGCACGGCGCCAATGGCAACCACCGGTTTGCGCGAGGTGAGCATCGTGGCATGTGGGCCAAGCAGGCGAAAATCAGCGCCCGCGGCCATCACCTGCGATGCCTTGTGCATCACATACTCGTGCGCTACATCGCTGTAGGCAAACACCACCTGGTCCACTGCCAACTCGGCAATGAGACGGGTGAGGTCAGATTCGGGATAAATTGGGATGCCATCAGGGTAGAGTGGGCCGGCCAAGGCGGCTGGGTAGCGACGCCCATCAATGTTGGGAATCTGCGTTGCGGTGAAGGCGACAACGGCATATTCCTCGCGGCCACGGAAATAGACATTGAAATTGTGGAAATCGCGCCCGGCGGCGCCCATGATCAAAACTCGTTGCTTCACCATTGAATGTTGGTCCTTTCTGATGGACGGTTTCCAGCGCGTGCGTCTCTGCACCGCTTGACAACGATCGTCAGTGCTGTTTTTAGGTCAAGGCTTCTTGCTTTTGCGTTCGGCGTTTGCCGTGTTCTTATTCACGATGCTGCCGAGAACTCCGTTAATGAAACGAGGGCTGCTGTCGCTGCCGAAATCTTTTGCCAGTTCGATGGCCTCGTTAATGACCACTTTGACAGGAGCGTCGCGCGTGATGGTCATTTCACACAGCGCCATGCGCAGGAGGTTGCGGTCAATCACCGCCACTTGTTCGAGCGGCCACTCGGGCGCATGTTGTTGGATAATGGCGTCCAATTTGGCCGTGTTTTCGAGCACGGTGAAGAAGAGGCGCCGCGCAAATGACTCGATTTCGACATCGGTTGGATCTTCAACCAACCGATTATCAATGACCTGCAATGGGTCATGATGAACCGTGTCCGTTTCGTAGAGCGCCTGGAGCACGATGGTCCGGGCTTGGCGACGGGCTGCTTTCACACCGATAGCTCCTTCGATTGTTCTTGACGTGCTGTTTTAGCGGCGGCGCGCACGATGGTCGGCCGCGCTTTCCACGCCGCCGCTGCCCATGTCAACCGCGTCGATGTGCACATTGACCTCGCGCGTCTTCATGTCCACCATGGTCTGCATGGCGCGCGTGATTTCCGTTTGCAGCGTTTGGGCTAACTCGCGCATGTTCACTTGATTGGACACCACCAAGCGCACGCCGACGGCCACGCTGTTATCCTGGGCCAGTTCGATTCGCAAGCCGTCCGCGCTGGCTGTACGCGTCTTGCCCATGCTGCCCAATTTGGGTATGCTGTGGTTGGAAAAGCGCACTACGCCTTCCTGACTCAAGACAGTTTGACGCACAATGGTCAGAAGGACTTCCGGCGCGATCGTGACGCGGCCCAGGTGTGTGCTTTCGCTGACAACGCCCACTTCGCCCGCCGCCATCTCGCCGGCTTCTTTTTCTTGTTTCATGGCTTTCCTGTTCCACAACCGCGCCTTGCCCTCGAACACAACGCTGCCATCTACCTGCCAGGGGGCAGGCGCAAGCGTGTTGTGCTACTGCATCACCAATCCACCGTCCACGCTCAGCACCTGACCGGTGATGAAGCTGGCGCCGGGGGATGCAAAGAAGGCAACCGCTTCGGCGATATCCTCCCCTGTGCCCAAACGGCCTAACGGCGTCATGGCAATCGCCTGCTTGCGCGCCTCTTCGGGCAGCACGTCAGTCAAAGCCGTAGGAACGAAACCAGGCGCAATCGCGTTCACCGTCACCTGGCGCGAACCCACTTCTTTGGCCAGGCTCTTCGTGAAACCGATGATGCCAGCCTTCGAGGCTGCGTAGTTGGTTTGACCAGCCGCGCCCGACAGGCCCACGACCGAGGTGATATTGATGATCCGTCCTGATCGCTGCTTGAGCATGGGCCGCAGCACCGCCTTCGAGCAATTGTAAACGCTCTTCAGATTCGTGGTGATCACGATATCCCAATCGGCTTCTTTCATCATCATGATCAGGTTATCGCGTGTCGTGCCGGCGTTGTTGACCAGGATGTCAATGCGACCGTAGGCGCTGAGCGTCGCCTTGACCAGCGCGGCTGCTTCCTCCGCGACACTCACATCGGCCTGCACCACGAGGGCCTCGCCGCCGGCCGCCTTGATTTCAGCCGCCAGCGCGGCCGACGCGTCGGCGCTGGCTCGATGGTTGATGATCACCGTGGCCCCGCGCGCGGCCAACAGCCGCACCACGGCCGCTCCAATACCACGCGAAGCGCCGGTGACAATGGCAACTTGACCGTCAAGTGAGTTCATAGCGTGCCTTGCCTCCGTACATGATTACACCAGCGTGCGCATCTGCTCAATGCCTGCCGCATCGCCCACATTCAGCGCACCCACATCCTTGACAATCCGTTTTACCAGCCCGGTCAAGACATTGCCCGCGCCGATCTCGATGAATAAGTCAACGCCTTCCGCGGCCATCATGCGGACGGAGTCTTCCCAACGCACACCTGCCGTCAATTGACCCACGAGCTCGCGGCGGATCTCTTCCACCGTGGTCAGGGGCAGCCCCGTGATGTTGCTGACCACAGGCGTCAGCGGGGGCTTCAGGTCGGTCTCCGTGATCGCTCGACTCATCGCTGCGGCCGCTGGCGCCATCAAAGGCGAATGGGCGGCAATGCTGATGGGCAGGCGTATGGATTTGCGCGCGCCGCGCGCCTTGGCAATCTCCAGGGCCTGCGCCAGCGACGCGTCATCACCGGAGATGACCACCTGACCGGGGCTGTTGTAATTGGCAACCTGCACCACCCCGCCGGTGAGCGCGCGCGCCTCGGCGCACACCGCGTCTATCGCGGCGGCATCGAGCGCCAAAATGGCGGCCATGCCGCCCGGCGCCGTCTCATCGGCCTCGCCCATGAGCTGGCCGCGCAAACGCACGAGACGCAGGCCGTCACGAAAACTGAGCACGCCCGCGACTACCAGCGCGCTGTATTCCCCCAGACTGTGTCCGGCGACGAACTTGGCTGGCGGCGCCTGACCGAGCGTGGCTTCGATGGCGCGCCAAGCGGCGATGCTGGTTACAAAAAGCGCGGGCTGCGTGTTGATGGTTTGGTTGAGCGCCTCAACCGGGCCATTGAAGCATAGATCAGATAAGGAAAAACCAAGCACCTGGTCCGCTTCAGCAAAGGTGGCGGCGGCCGCGGCGGAGGAGCCAGCCAGGGCCAGCCCCATGCCGACAACCTGCGAGCCTTGACCAGGGAAGATGTAGGCAATATGTGGCATAGTCGGTTGTAAAGTAAACGCTACGAAAGACGAAGGACGAATTGAGGCTGCCAGGCGCTGCGTTTCGTCCTTCGTCATCAAAGTGCGGTGGGTGTTGTGTTAAGCCGGCGCCCCGTTGAGCGGGTTCGCGACGCCGCAGACAGGCGTTGACGGCAGCCGATCGGTAGACATCAGCCTGATCATTGTCCGCAGGCGCCTCACCCAGCGCCAGCCAATTCGCCCCGTTCGGCGTCGGCTTGCTTATGCGGCCGGCTTCTTCTTGTCTTTGTCTTCCTGTTTGACCACTTCGACGCCCTTGTAGTAGCCGCAGCTTGGGCACACCTGATGCGCCATGCGCGGCGTCTTGCAGTGAGGGCACTCTACCAGGTTGGGCAGGGTGATGGCGTCGTGCGCGCGGCGGCGATGCGTGCGGCCATGCGAGAAACGACGTTTCGTTAATGGTGGCATTGGTAAACAATCTCCTCTAAACTCTTTAAGTATCTTGTGTTTTTTTCGTGAGCCTGCCGCTGGTTCGCTGCCCGTTGGGGCTATCCAGAGGTGCACTCCTCGCCTGCATTACGTTTTCAATAAACGGCTCAAGGCCGCCCAACGCTCATCTTCAGACTCGCGTTGGCATCCACACGGGCCGTCGTTCAGATCTTGCCCGCAGTTCGGACATAGTCCACGGCAGTCTGCTCGGCAGAGGGCCGTTGGTTCAGCCGCCAATAGCAAGTCCTGGCGGATGATTTCGGCCAGGTTGAGGATGTGCTGTGCATCAATGAGCAAAGCCATATCCTCCCCTGGGTCAACCGGCAGCGCGGTACCGGTGAGCACGTCCACCGTGGACTTGAACTCCTCTTCGATCTCAAACCGAGTCGGCAGCTCCAGCGGCCTCAAGCAGCGCTTGCACTCCATCGCCACGGTCGTTTGCAACTGGCCGGTTGCCAAAACGCCCCCCGGGATGTGCAGGAGCTGAATCTGCCCGGTGACCGGGGACACCAGCCGCAGCTCCGCGACCAATTCGTGGACATCTTCTTCCAGCTCATAACGTCGCGTGGCGCCAACGGGTGCTTTCAGAAGTTGGGCCACATTGAATTCTAAATCCATCGGACGCTATCCATCATGACGGGGGCACGCAATCACGGCGACTTTCATTTCATCACGCTAATCACGACTTGCTCGCTTATCAAGCAGCATGACATTATAGGCGAGAGTACGCCAGGCGTCAAAATTGTTGGCTTCTGTCCTTAGATGCCGTTGCGAACTTCCGTCAGCATCCGCTCCAGGTGTTCACCTAGATTCTGCAGCGAGTGCACCGCGTAGTCGTCGGCATCCTCGCGCAGTTGCGATCTCTGCGTTTCGGCGTCCTGCAGAAGCGCGGCGGCCCGCTGTTGCGCGGCCTGCGTGATGTCATGTTCGTTTACCAGTTCCGCCGCGCGTGTGCGTGCACGCGCCACGATACGGTCCGACTCCTCCTTGGCCTGGGCCAAGATGCGGTCGCGCTCCTGCACCGTTCGCTGCGCTTGTTTGATCACCTCGGGCACTGTCATGCGCATCTGTTCAATCAACTGATTGAAGTCGGTTTCGCTCACCAGCAGCCGGCTGGTCAGAGGGACGCGCCAACTGCTGCGCAACAGGCTGTCAAACTGGTCTACGAGCTGCAAAATCTCCATGCCACTCACGTTCCTTCCACTCGCGATCCTTTCGGCCGCGGCTGACTCCGCCGCTTTGGCCGCGGGCGCGACCTATGCCGCAGGCGATGTCACGCCCACGATTATCCGTTGAAGCGCCTCTTCGACATGTGCAGGCACTAGATCGCTCACCGCCCCATTCAGCAAGGCCACCTCCTTGAGAATGGTCGAGCTGAGATACAGGTATTCCAGGCTGGTCATCAGGCCAACCGTCTCAACGTTCGGCGCCAGCTTCTTGTTAGTCAGCGCCAACTGGAACTCAAATTCAAAATCAGAGATCGCGCGCAAACCGCGCACTACTACCCGCGCGCCGACCTCCATGGCATAATCAACCGTCAGACCGCTGTACAACTGCACCGTCACATTGGGAAGGTGCGCCAGGGCCTGGCGGGCCATGCGCATGCGCTCCTCCGTGCTGAAGAGCAGGCGCTTGGCCGGCCGATCGTATAGCCCCACGACGACATGTTCAAAAAGACCGGCCGCACGCGTGGCAATGTCAATGTGTCCGTTGTGAATAGGATCGAAGGTGCCTGGATAGAGGGCGATCGTCATGGCTCTAGCTCACATCTCCTTGTCCGCGCCAGAAACGCTCCAACCGAGCCGCCAGGTTGCGATGCTCGGGCAGGCCGAGATTCGCATCCAGATCCAGCAGTTGCTGCGCTTCGGTGCGCGCCATGTCCATCAGATTGGCATCGCCCAGGCTGGCCATCTGCAAGCCGGGGATGCCGCTTTGGCGTGTGCCCAGGAAATCGCCGGGGCCGCGCAATTGCAGGTCAATCTCCGCCAGTTTGAAGCCATCTTGCGTCTGCGCCATTGCACGCAAGCGCTCATCCTCAATCTGATCGGTGCGCTCTACGAGCAGCAGGCAGAAGGAAGCATGTTCTCCGCGGCCCACGCGACCGCGGAATTGGTGCAGCTGCGCCAAACCAAAGTGGTTGGCGCCTTCCACCATCATTACCGTTGCGTTGGGCACATCAATGCCTACCTCGACGACAGAGGTGGAGACCAGCACCTGGGTTTCGTTACGCGCAAATGCTTGCATTACGGCTTCTTTTTCCTCGCCCTTCATGCGACCATGGAGCAAGCCCAACGTCAGCCGTGGAAAAACCTCGCGCTGCAGGCGCTCATGCTCAGCAACGGCCGCCCGCGCATCCGATTGCTCAGATTCTTCCACCAGCGGGCAGATGACGTACGCCTGGCGGCCTTGTTCCACCTGGCTCTGGATGAAACCGTAGGCGCGTTCGCGTTCGTCAGGGTGCACGACATAGGTTTTGATCGGCTGGCGACCGGGCGGGAGTTCATCAATGATGGACAGGTCCAAATCGCCGTATACAGTTAGCGCGAGGGAGCGTGGGATCGGCGTGGCGCTCATCACGAGCAAGTGCGGCGTCAACGCCTCGCCTTCGCCACGCGCCGCCTGCTTGAGCGCCGCACGTTGTTCCACGCCAAAACGCTGCTGTTCATCCACGATGGCCAAACCCAGGTTGTCAAACCTCACGCCCTCCTGGATGAGCGCATGGGTGCCGACAACAACCTGCGCTTCCCCGTTGGCCAGTTGGGCGATCACGGTCTCTTTGTCAGCTTCTTTCAGGCTGCCGGTCAGCAGCGCCACGCGGGGCGCGGGCAGCCCTTGTTCGCCCAGGCGCGCGAAGAGGCGCGAGAGGCCGACCATGTGCTGCTCGGCCAGAATTTCAGTTGGCGCCATCATGGCCGCCTGCAGTTGGTTCTGCGCGGCGATCCACATGGCCGCGGCCGCCACCACCGTCTTGCCGGAGCCGACATCGCCTTGCAGGAGGCGGCTCATGGGGCGCATGTCTTGCAGGTCATGTACAATTTCGCCTAGGGCGCGCGTTTGTGCGGCAGTCAGGGCGAATGGCAGGCATTCCTGGAAGCGCGCCAGATCGGACTCGCCAATCGCCAGGCGCGGGGCCGGATGCCCGCGCCACGCCTGACGGCGACGCAGCGCGCCCAGCTGAATCAGGAAAAGCTCGTTGAAGGCCAGGCGCCGCCGCGCCTGGTCTAGCTGCTCAGCATTATCGGGAAAGTGCACCTGGGCCAATGCCTTGGACAGCGACATGAGCCGTGTGGAAACCAGCACGCGGTCGGGCAGAAAGTCTGTGATGTGACTGGCCCAGGCATCCACCACCTGCTTGATCCGTTGACGCAGCCACCGTTGACTCAAGTCTTTGGTTAACGGATACATGGGCACCATGCGGCCCGTGTGCACCAGCTCCTCGTCGAGCGGCTCCCACTGCGGGCTGTTCATGACCAGGCGTCCCATGTACAGGTCGGTCTTGCCGCTGAGGGCCAACACGCGACCGGCCTTGACCTGGTTTTTGACATACGGGTTGTACCAGGTCACCTGCATCGTACCGCTGCCGTCGGCCACAATGGCCTGAATGACACGGCGGCCGTTGAATTGAAGGCGCTCTTGCACTTCCCAGACC
>CAZEPA010000129.1:0-9475 GCA_964513955.1 uncultured Anaerolineae bacterium
GAGAAGGCTGCCGCAGCCGAGGCTGGCCAAAGGGCTTTTGGTGCGCGTTTTCTTGACCACGGCAAAGCGTTGACCACAGGTTGGGCAGCGCTCGCTGCCATCGGGCACCGGCTGCCCGCAGTTATAACATTCCATTGGAGCCTCGATAGGAATTTTTACTGGCTGACGTCAATCGCAGACACAGGAGGAAGCTCGTCGCTGAGCCTGGACCAGTCGAGCCGGCCAGCGAGTCCCTGCTGCGGCGTCAACATAAGGTCGCCTGGGCCGGTGATGCCAAACATCAACGTGGGGGTCAGCTTGATCTGACGCAGATCAGGCGGCGCGTCGCCGGCCGCGAGAAACCAGGTGCGGCCGCCGTCATCGCTGCCGATAAGATCCGTTGACGCCGGAGATGTCTGAAGCAGGCCGGCGCCGCGCCGCGCCGATGGCGCGACGACCGCGCTGACCGCGCAGGCTGCCCCGGGGTGAACCAGCCTCCAGCCGTCTTCATCATCGGCGAGGCGGAACAAGCCGCCATCGCCCGCGGCCAGGGTCAAGCCAGGGGCCGCGGCGATCTGGTGCAGACGACCGCCAGGCAGATCGTCAGGCTGCCAGTTTTGGCCGCCATCGCGCGAGCGCTGCAGCGCGCCGCCGGCGTCAAGGACGAAAAGATGGCCGCCGCGCGTGGGGTCAGCCACAACCTGCAGCGGCCTGACCGCCGCGGGCGCTGCAGGCAGGCCGATCAGCGGTTCCCAGGTTTCGCCGCCATCCACGCTGCGGTAGAGCACAGGCGGCAACGTGGCAGCATAGACCACGCGACGATCAGCCGCATCAAACGCGATGCTGACCACGTACGGGCTTTCCAGGCCGCGGCTCATGGGACGCCAGCTGCCGCCGCCGTTGACGCTGCGAAAGATGCCATGTCCATCGGCGCCGGCAAAGATCACGTCCGCTTGATGCGGGCTAACGGCCACGGTCCAGAACGCGCGGCCGTGCAGCTGCGTATGGCGCACCGCCCAGACGTCGTCATTTTCCTGCATGGTCCACACGCCGTCGGCGGTGGCTGCACACACTCGCATAAGATTCACCCGTTCCTCAGGCCATCAGTTTGCCGCCATCCACATGAATGGCCTGGCCAATGATATAGGCGGCTGCATCCGATGCCAGAAACAACACCAGCGGCGCCACGTCGGCCACTTCACCCAGGCGGCGGGCCGGTATTTCGGTCAGCCAGCGCGCCATCTGCTGTTCGTTGTGGCGCAGATGTTCCGTCATCGGCGTTACGATCACGCCAGGGCAAACCGCGTTGACCCGAACACCGTAGGCGGCAAACTCGCGCGCGGCCTCTTTGGTAAAACCGACCTGACCCGCCTTGCTGGCCGCGTAGCCAGAGCGCAGGAACAGCGGTTGGGCTTTGCCTGCGGTGGAGGCGATGTTGACAATCGCGCCGCGGCCCTGCGCCTGCATGACGCGCCCAACCGCCTGCGTGCACAAAAACGTGCCCTTCAGGTTCGTGTCCACGGCTAAGTCCCAGTCGGCCTCGCTCATCTCCAGGATCGAAGCCACCGGCTCCACGCCAGCGTTATTGACCAGGATATCAATGCGGCCCCAGCGCGCAAGGGCCGCAGCGGCCAGCGCTTCGACCGCGGCCCGGTCGCGCACATCGGCCGTGACGGCCAGCGCATCGGCGCCTGTGGCCTGCACCTCCGCGGCTGCCGCCTGGGCCAGCTGCGGATCGAGGTCATTGACCAGAACCGCGGCGCCGGCCGCGGCAAACGCCAGCGCCAAGCCGCGCCCGATCCCTCGCCCGGCGCCGGTGATGAGGGCTACCTGCCCTGTAAAGTCGAACGTCAGCATAGCCTGGACTCGTCCCCTGTGCGTCAGGCAATGATGCCCAGGCTGCGCCCGGCGCGGGCAAAGGCCGCCAGGGCGTCGTCAATATCTTCCACGGTATGGGCCGCGGTCACGTTGGCGCGAATCCGGCTCGTACCTTCCGGCACGGCTGGGGGCAGCACGCTCAGCGCGAAGATGCCGTCTTCTTGCAAGAGATGAGTCATCGCCATCGCGCGTTCATCCGTGCCGACGATGACCGGAATGATCGGCGTGACGGTGCGGCCAGTGTTGAAGCCGAGCGCTTTTAGTCCGCCCAGGAAATGCTCCACATTGCGCTGCAAGATCGTCTTGCGCTCCACCGCTTCAGCTTCCAGCACCTCGAACGCGGCCTTGGCCGCGGCCGCGACCGGCGGCGGCAGCGCAGCTGAAAAGACGAACGCACGCGCCACATGCTTGAGATAAGTGATCAATTCCTGGCTGCCGGCAATGTAGCCGCCAATGGCAGGGATCGTCTTGCTCAGGGTGCCCATCTTGATGTCAATCGCGCCGGGCATGTCAAAGTGCTCTTCGATGCCGCGACCGGTCTTGCCCAGCACGCCCAGGCTGTGGGCTTCATCAATCATCAGGCGCGCGCCGTAGCGCCGACACACTTCCACCAGGGCCGGCAGGTCCACAATATCGCCATCCATGCTGAAGACGGCATCGGCCACCACGAGCTTGCCAACGCCGGCCGGCGCCTTGCGCAGCTGCCGCGCCAGGTCGTTCATGTCATTATGCCGAAAGCGTACAAACTCGGCGCGGCTCAACAGGCACCCATCCACGATGCTGGCGTGATTCCACTTGTCGGATAGCACCCAATCGTTGCGGCCCACGAGCGTGGAGATCGTCGCCAGGTTGGTGGCATAGCCGCTGGAATAGGTGATGGCGTCGTCCGTGCCCTTGAAGCGCGCAATGGTCTGCTCCAATTCCTCGTGCAGCGTCAACGTGCCTGCCAGAATGCGAACGCCGTGCGTCCCGGTGCCAAAGCGATCAATCGCGGCCTTGGCGGCCTCATTGATCTTGGGGTGGTTGAGCAAGCCCAGGTAACTGTAGGAAGCGAACATCAGCTTCCGGCGACCGCGCACCTCGACATGGGCGCCGTCCAACTCAGCCACGGGCTGCAAGAAATAGTAAACATCGTCTTCCTGGCCGCGGCGCACGCGCTCACCCATTTCATCAATGCGCCATTGAATCGTATCTTGCCAGGCAGCAGACGCCATCGGTTGGTCTGGAGCGGCAACGAAAGGTTGTTGCAACATCTATGTCTCCTGCTTCTCTCCTTTTTTGCCACACGGCGGCATGATCACGACCACAGTAACGACATTGGCGCGGGCAATCGCCAACGAACGACTTCTGTGACGAGAAACACAGAATTCAACCTGCGCCCGTGACAAAGGTTACGGGAAGTGTAGCACAAGGGAATTGCATTTACAAGGTAGACATGTCCCTGCTATAATCTGACCGAAGTCATCCGGCGCGCCCGCGCGCGGCGTGGCTCAATCCAACAGAAACGGCTCAATTCTGATGCGACCTAGCTTTGATGCGCTGTTGCTCGCCCTGCTTTTGATCGCCCGCGTGCGCATTGACACCCTGGCCGATGCCGCGGTGCTGCCGCTGCGCTTTCAAGACGTGGCGCGCCAGCCGTGGCTAGGACGCCTGCTCTCACCGGAGGTCACCCAGGCCTTCGGCGCTCGCTACGCCGATCCGCTGGCGCTGCTGCTCATTGCGCTCAGTTTCGTGGCCTTGGGGCTGTACCTCATCGTAGACGGCCTGCGCACGCGCCTGCCCGCAGCTCTGACCACGCGGCTGAAATGGTGCCTGCTCATCATCATCGTGCTGGTCACGGTCGCGGCGCCGACTGCCAAGCTGATCCTGCTGCGCCAGGGCAGCGGTCCGGCCAGCTACAGTCACGACGGCGGCGTCATTCAGACCGAGGCGACGATCCAGTTTTTTCTGGCTGGGCAGAATCCGTACCAGGCCGACTACACCAAAACCCCAATGGCCGAGTGGGGCTTCGATGAGTACCGCTCAGCCCTTTATCACTACCCCTACCTGCCGTGGACCTTTGTTTTTTCCGCGCCCTGGTATCTGCTCAGCCAGGCCGCGCTCGGCTGGTACGATCAGCGCTTCGTCTACCTGGCGCTTTTCCTGCTGATGCTGGCGTTGATTCCGGGGCTGGCGCGCCGCGCCGCCGCAGGCGATCAAGCTGGCGTAGGCTCCCCGGCGTTGGCGCTGACCGCGCTGCTGGCGCTCAACCCGATCATGGCGAACGATGTCATCTTTGGGCAAAATGACAGTTTTGTGCTCTTTTGGCTGCTGCTGGCGCTCTGGTTATGGCGTCGGGCGGTCAAAGATCAGGCGCGGCCGCGACTGCTCGTGATCCTTTCGGCCATCAGCTTTGGCCTGGCCTGCGCCAGCAAGCCGACTGCCTGGTTTCTGGCGCCCTTCTACGCCGTGCTGCTCCTGCAGCCAGCCGTCCCTGGCCGCGGCGCGGGCTGGCGTGATCAATTGCGCGTGCTGAGTTGGCGCCTGCTGCCGGCGGTGCTGGTCTTCGCCCTCCTGGTGTTGCCTTACGCCTTGTGGGATTTCAATGCGCTGCTGGACGATGTCTGGCGTTGGTCGAATGGCACGGCCGCGCAGGCCTATCAAATTTGGGGCTGGGGCGCCAGCAACTTCGTCTTGGCCCTGGGGCTGGTGCGCGACCGCTTTGCCTACTGGCCGTTCTGGATTCCGCAGCTGCTGGTGGCGGCGCCGACTCTGGCCTGGCTGCTGCGCCGGCAGCGGCTGGATAACAGCCTGGCCGGGGCGGCCTGGCGCTACGGCCTGTTCCTCTTCCTTTTTCTGCTCGTCTCGCGCTTCCTGAATGAGAATTACCTCGGCTTCGTGCTGGCCTTTTGGGCGCTCGGCTATTTCGGCGCGGAGGCTGAGCAGGGATCATCCGGGAGATTAACATGATCCATTTTGACCCAACTACCCGAACTTTCAACCTTCTCCTGTCCACCAGCTACTATGCCTTCCAGGTGGACGACGCCGACCGCATCGTTCATCTGGGGTGGGGGCCGCGCCCTGCGCATGTCACGCAGGACGATAGGCTTACCGGCGAGGTTGTCACCAGAAGCTACGACGAATGGGCGAGCTTCATCACCCAGTTTCGGCCCGATGAAATCCTGACGTTCGGCGATGTCACTTCCTATCAGGTCACACTAAAAGCCAGTTTCCCATCGCTTCCGGTTCCACTTCAGGCTGGCGAGGCGCTGCACCTGCCGATTCGTGATTTGCGCCTGCGCTACGTGGATCACGAGATCATAACCGATCCTTCGGCAGGCTCAGGAAGCAGTCCTTCGACAGGCTCAGGAAGCAGTCCTTCGACAGGCTCAGGAAGCGGGGCCCGGCCTGGCCTGTCGCCCACGCATGGCCTGCCGGTCAAGGAAACCGGTCTACGCGAGACACTGCGCGTGCGGTTGAAGGATCCGGTTCAGGCCTGCTTTGTCACGCTGTGTTATCGCCTGACGCCGGAGCACGACATTATCGAGCGCTGGTGCGAGTTACACAACGCCGGACACGACACCGTCTCATTCGAGGTCTGTTACTTTGCGTCGCTGCACCTGCCCGGCGGCGCCACCGAATTGACGCACGTCAGCGGCGCCTGGGCGCGGGAGTTCACGACGCAGCGTGAACGCCTGACGCCGGGTACGCATCTCATGGAAAGCCGCAACCTGCAAACCGGGCATGTCTCCAACCCGATTTTCCTGGTGAATCGTCCCGGCCAGGCCTGGGAAGAGAGCGGCACCGTGTACTTCGGCGCACTGGCCTATAGCGGTGCATGGCAAATTGCGGTTGAGCAACTGCCGACGTGGGATGTGCGCATCCACGCTGGCTATCATCCCTTTGATTTCCAACTGGACCTGGCGCCAGGGGAAAAGCATGTCACGCCGGCTTTGGTGTGCGGCGTCTGCCCAGATGGCTGGGGCGGAGCCAGTCGCCGGCTGCATGCGTTCGCGCAGGATCGGGTGCTGCCCCGTTCGCCGCAAGGCCCGCGCTTCCGCCCGGTGCTTTACAACGGATGGGAAGCCACGTACTTCAACCTCAGCGATGAAAGCCAGGCCGAGCTTGCGCGCAAAGCGGCCGCGATCGGGGTGGAGCTCTTTTGCCTCGATGATGGCTGGTTCGGCGCGCGGTGCAGCGATAATGCCGGTTTGGGCGACTGGACAGTGCGCCCCGATGCGTTCCCCCAGGGCCTGGAACCGCTGGTGCAGGAAGTTCATCGGCTGGGAATGAAGTTCGGCCTGTGGGTGGAGCCGGAGATGGTCAACCCCGATTCCGATTTGTATCGCCAGCATCCCGATTGGGTGCTCCATTTTCCGGGCCGCGCGCGCACCGAGTCGCGCCATCAGTTGATTCTTGACTTCGGCCGGCCAGAGGTGGTGGAGCACATCTTCAACCTCCTGGATGCCCTGGTCGAGCGTTACGACATCGCCTTCTTCAAATGGGACATGAATCGCTTAGCCACCGAGCCTGGTTCGCCTGCCGGAAAGGCGATATGGCGCCGGCACGTGGCCGCCGTCTATGCCCTCATGGACTGCCTGCGTCAGAAACATCCGGCGCTGGACATTCAGAGCTGCTCGGGCGGCGGTGGCCGTGTTGATCTCGGCATCCTGGCGCGCACGGACCAGGCGTGGGTCAGCGATAACACCGATGCCTTTGATCGCATCCGCATTCAAGAGGGCTTCAGTCTGGCTTATCCGGCGCGCTGTATGGAAGCCTGGGTCACGCACGAACGCAATCACATCACGCAGCGGACGACCCCGCTGAGCTTGCGCTTCGATGTGGCGATGCGCGGCGCGTTGGGCATCGGTTCCAGCCTGAACGAATTGGGCGAGGCTGAGCTGGCCGAGTACGCCAGCTACATTGCGTTCTACAAGCGCATCCGCCACGTGATTCAAGAGGGTGTGCTTTATCGCCTGGAGCGCCTCGAAGAATTCCAGGCGTCGGTGATTGAATACGTTCTGCCGGACGGTTCCGAGGCGGTTTATTCCGTGACCATCCGTGATCATCAGATCGGCAGTTTCAGGCCATCGGCGCCGCTGAAAGGCCTGCTTCCCGGCGCAACGTACCTGGTCACCGATCGGCGCGACCGTGAAGTTCATCGCGCCACCGGCTATGAGTTGATGACGCTCGGCCTGCCGCGTGAAAATCAGGAACATGTCGGTTATAGCCAGACATTATATCTGAAAAAGGTGTAGCCTCATGGAATCATTTATTCCCACCCCGCATGTTCATCGCCGCTTCAACCCACTGACGGGCGAGTGGGTGCTGGTGTCGCCGCACCGCACCCAGCGCCCCTGGCAGGGTCAGGTCGAAAGGCTGCCGCCTGAAACCCGTCCCGCGCACGACCCGACGTGCTACCTCTGCCCCGGCAACGGCCGCGCCGGCGGCGCGCGCAACCCCGTGTACGAAAGCACGTTCGTCTTCACGAACGACTTTGCGGCTCTCGTGCCCGACGCGCCGGTTGGCGAGCGCGCGGATCCCCTTTTCCGCGCCGCGCCGACGCCGGGCACCTGCCGCGTGATCTGCTTCTCCCCACGTCACGACCTGACCCTGCCGGAGATGCCGGTTGAGCAGATTCGGGCGGTCGTGGACGTGTGGGCGGCGCAAAGCGCCGAGTTGGGACAGACGTACCGCTGGGTGCAGGTGTTCGAGAACAAGGGCGCGATCATGGGCTGCTCGAATCCTCATCCGCACGGGCAGGTGTGGGCGCTGAACGCGCTGCCCAACGAGCCGGCTAAAGAAGATCGCCAGCAGCAGAGTTATTTCACCGAACACGGGCGGCCGCTGCTGCTGGATTACGCGGCGCGCGAAGTAGACCTGGCGGAGCGCGTCGTCGTGGCGAATGATGATTGGGCGGCGCTGGTACCCTACTGGGCGGTTTGGCCATTCGAGATCCTGCTGCTGCCGCGGCAGCACGTGCTGCGCCTGCCGGACCTCACGCCCGCGCAGCGTGACGCGCTGGCCGACATTCTCAAGCGCTTGTTGACGCGCTACGACAACGTTTTTGAGACCTCCTTCCCTTACTCGATGGGTTGGCACGGCGCGCCTTTCGGCAGCAGCCCGGAGGAGTCGAGCCAATGGCAGCTGCACGCGCACTTCTACCCGCCGCTGCTGCGCTCAGCCACGGTCAAGAAGTTCATGGTGGGCTATGAGATGTTGGGCGAGGCGCAGCGTGACATCACCGCGGAACAGGCGGCTGCACGGCTGCGCGAGGTGTCGGAGATTCATTACAAAACGCTGGCGTGAGGCCGGTGGTCTGGCGGGAGCGTTGGTCTGCTCCGTAATCTCACACAAAGCCGCCAAGAAGTGAAATCTTGGCGGCTTTGTGTGAGATTCTCTTGCTCTTCAGGTCCGGAGCTTCACGCGCAAGGGGCTACTCGCGCGCGGCCAACTGGCGATCAATCATGAAGAGCGCAGCCGGCGAATCGCCCACCAGCTTCAACTGCTCCACCACGCTGCTGGCGTTCTTCTCTTCTTCCACCTGTTCGTTGATGAACCAGTGCAGCAGAACCTGCGTCGGATAGTCCGCTTCCTTCACCGCCAGGGCATACAGGTCATGGATGGACTTGGTCACCTTCTGCTCGTGCGCTAAGACTTCCTGGAAGGCCAACAGGGGCGAGCCGAAATCGGTAGGCGGCTGATCAATGGCCTGCAGCGCCACACGCACACCGCGCTCGATCAGAAATTCAAAAAACTTCATGCCGTGCTCGGTCTCTTCCGCGCTCTGCTTGCGCATCCACTGGGCCGCGCCCGGCAGATTTTGCGCCTCGAAGTAAGCCGCCATGGACAAATAGACGTACGACGAGTACATCTCTTTGTTGATCTGCTGATTGATGGCGTCTTGCATTGTTTGGCTTAACATCGTTGTTATCTCCTTTGGTTTCAAGTTGTTCGGTCGCTTGCTGCGAATCAGAACCAATCGGCGCGGCGCCAGGGGTCGGGCATCCACGCCTATCCTGCGGCCACATCATTCGGATACAGGTATTATGCCACAGATGGCCGCTTGATGCAATCAATTCTGCTGGCAGGGATGATGGATGAGGTCGGCGTAAACGCGCCAAATTTGGTGATGTGCGTGAGCATCTGGTAGAATCGTTTTTGATCACACGAAGCAAGAAGAAATAGGAATCGAGTTTTCTTATGAGCGCAAATCAATTTGCCTTTCAAGATGTCATTATGCGCCTGCAACGCTTTTGGGCCGATCACGGCTGTCTGATCTGGCAGCCATACAGCGAAAAGGTGGGCGCAGGCACGATGAACCCCGCCACGGTGCTGCGCGTCCTCGGCCCCGAACCCTGGAACGTGGCTTATGCCGAGCCATCCTACCGCGCGGACGATGGGCGCTATGGTGAAAATCCCAACCGTATGCAGATGCACACCCAGTTCCAGGTGATTCTCAAGCCTGATCCGGGCAATCCGCAAGAGTTGTACCTGCAGAGCCTCGAAGCCATCGGCATTGACCGCCGCAAGCATGACATCCGCTTTGTCGAAGACAACTGGGAATCGCCGGCGCTCGGCTCGTGGGGGCTGGGGTGGGAAGTGTGGTGCGACGGACTCGAGATCACCCAGTTCACGT
>CAZEPA010000130.1:0-9462 GCA_964513955.1 uncultured Anaerolineae bacterium
GTGGCCGTAGCCGGAGACGGCATCAATGATACGATTGCCCTGGCCCGGGCCGATCTAACGCAGGCTGAGGCTGGCCGCGAGGGCGCGTACACGGTTTGGCAAACAGTGCAGGCCGTCATCACGCAGCCGCTGGAACTGAACGCGCGCGTCGCCGCAGCCGATCGGCAGGCGGCGCTGCTCGTGCAGCAGGTGGATGCCGCCCGGGCAATGGTCAAGTCTGCTGAAATCCAACGCGACGAGGCCGCCCGCCATGTGGCGACCGACGACGACCGCGCCCGATCACAGGCGGCCGCCAAGCAGGTGGAGGCCAGCCAGGCCAATCAGGCTGCGGTTGAGGCCGAACTGGCCGGCGCGCGGCGTCAACTGACCCTGCTGCAGGCGTTGGCCGCGAACCCGTTGGTGTTGCGCAGTCAGGCTAACAGTGCGCAGGCAGCTTACCGACTGGCCGAAGCTGCCGTGCAGCTGGCCCAGGCGCGCCTGGCTGCGACCCAGGCCGGGGCGCGCCCTGCGGATCTGGCCGTGGCGCAGGCGCAAGTAGCCCAGGCTGAGGCCGCCGCAGCTTACGTCCAGGCGCAGCTGGCTCGCCTCACCCTGGCCGCGCCGCGCACGGGCATGGTATTGGAGCAGGCTGCGCGCGTCGGCGAGCTGGCTGCGCCAGGCGCGGTTCTTCTGCGCCTGGCGGACCTCGATCAGGTCAGCCTGAAGGTCTACGTCCCGGCTGGGCAGATCGGTCAAGTGCAGCTGGGACAGGCGCTGTCCGTGGCCGTGGACGCGTATCCAGGCGAGGTCTTCACCGCCCACGTGATTGAAATCGCCAGCGCCGCCGAGTTCACCCCCAAAACCGTGCAAAACAGCGCTGATCGCGCCAACCTGGTGATCGCGGTCAAGCTGAGCTTGGACAACGCCGACCATCGCCTGAAACCTGGGATGCCGGCGTCGGTCCGCTAAGAAACGCGCTGATGCAGAGCAGGCAGCTTTCCTGCGCTTTCCTGGAGGTCGTGCATGACAGCCGAAGAACTTATGACCGAACTGCACAGCCTGGCGAACCCAGCTCATGTCGCGGGGATGGCGCGGTTTGGCATCAACGCCCATCAAACGCTGGGCATCTCGATCCCTGAGGTGCGCAGGCTTGCCAGGCTGGCGGGCCACGACCACGCCGTGGCGGCCGAGCTGTGGGCATCAGGCATCCACGAAGCGCGCATTTTGGCCTCGCTGGTGGATCGGGCGCGCTGGGTCACCGAGGAGCAAATGGAGCAGTGGGTGAGCGATTTTGATTCCTGGGACGTCTGCGACCAGGTGTGCAGCAATCTGTTCGACCGCACGCCCTTCGCGTGGGACAAAGCCATTGCCTGGAGCAGCCGGCCGGAGGAGTTTGTCAAGCGAGCCGGGTTTGTGCTCATGGCGGCGCTGGCGACGCATGACAAGGCTGCGCCAGACGCACGCTTCGAGGCGTTTTTGCCTCTCATCGCCCGCGAGGCCGGCGATGCGCGCAATTTTGTGAAGAAGGCGGTCAATTGGGCGCTGCGCGATATCGGCAAGCGCAACCGTTTCCTCAACGCGCAGGCTGTCGCCGTAGCGCAGACCCTGGCGCTCAGCGATAACAAGGCCGCGCGTTGGGTGGCTGCCGACGCGCGGCGCGAATTGACCAGCGCCGCCGTGCAGGCGCGGCTGCCGTGACCATTGCAGATTAGAGACCGAAGATTGCTGCACGCGCCGCTCATGGCGAATCTGTGAGCGTAACACGTTGGGGACTAGCCGGCTGGCAACGATGCGGGCGAGACGCCCGTACGCCCTGGCCGTGATGCTTTCCGCATCCCACTTGGAAAAGTCGGCGCTTGTCGGTATAATGTCCGCAGCAAGCACGCCTTGCCGCGTGAACCAAATACAGGGGGTGTCGTTTCGATGGTTGCCCGTTTGATTTCACTGGTGGTTCAGCCTGACGCGCTCGCCGCGTTCATATCTGCATCGCAGGTTGCGCTGGCGCACTCCCTGCGCGAGATGGGCGTGGTGCGTTTTGACATGCTGCAAGAGGCCGATAACCCCACGCATTTCACCGTTTTGGAGATCTACGCCGACGCCGAAGCCAGGGAAGCGCATTTGCAGTCGAGTCATTTTCTGAGCTGGCGGCAGCAAGTCATGCCGTTGTTGGCCAAGCCGCTGCAATCGCTCGCTGTCAACCTGGTAGCGCCCCTTCCCCATGAATTGCCCGCTCCATGAGCCAACTGCGCATTGCACTTCTTTTCCATTTCAATCAGAATCTCAATCAGTTTAGCCATCTCGCCAGCCAGGCCTGCTACAAGGGGCTGCTGCACGTGCTGCGGCGGCACAGTCGCCTGCCCTTTGCCATCCACATGTCCGGCAGCCTGATTCACGCGCTGCAGTGGTATGACCCGCAACCGCTGCAACTGCTGGCCGACGGTATCAACGCCGGGCAGTTTACGCTCGTCGGCAGCACCTATGCGCAGAATGTGGCTTACGCCAGCGATGATTGGGACAATCTGCTGCAGATGATGCTGCACCGCGATGTCATGCAGCGCAATTTTGGCGTTAGCCCGGCCATCTTCTGGAACCCGGAGCGCTGCTGGCGTCAATCCCTGGCGCCTGTGTTGAGGGCGGGCGGCTATTCACACACGCTGATGGAGGGCGATTTCCTGCGCCAGGCCGGCTGTCCGCAGCCGCACGCGGTCTGGCAAACAGGACAGGACGAGCAGGCCATCACGCTCTTCAACGACGACCAACATCTGAAGAACGCCATCAACTACGCCATCTGGACTGGACGCACGGGCCGCGCGCTCGACTACCTGCGCACGCTGGCCGCCCAGCCTGACAGTGACACCTACTACGTGTGGTACGCGGAGGATGCCGAAGCAACCGGCCTCTGGGGTTATGCACGCGGCGTCCTGCCGCAATCGGCCTGGGCCAACCTCGATCGCCTGCTCACCGAGCTAGAGCAACAACCGTGGCTGGCAATTACTCCGCTCGCGCAGGCGCCCAAGCCCCAGGGCGTTTTGCCCACCGTACCCGATGGGCAGGCCTCGTGGATGGTGGCTTCGCTGCGCGCCACGGGCAAGCCCTACCATGAGGATGGTTACCGGGACTGGTTCGATTTCAACGCGCGCTCGCCAAAACTGGCCTATTTTCGGCGCCTGTTCGCGGACATTCGCTCGCATCTGCAAGCAAGCCAGGCCGCGCCGCCCGCCAACGCGGCTGCGGCGCGCCTCATTGCGCAGGCCCACCTGGCATTGGCCGCGCACCAGTATGAATTTGGCTGCATCGGCATTGGCCAGCCGGGCGATCGCCAATGGGAAATGGCCCGCGCCGCGCGGGTTTGTCTGCGCGCAGCCGAACTGGCCACCGCCGCGCCCGCGTCAGATTTTTCGGGCCGCCGCGACGCAGGCATGGATGGCCCGCGCCTGTCCGGTTCCGACCCGGAAGCCGCCGCTGATCCTTTCGATTGGCGCGCGGAGCGACGCCAACAATTGGCGAACGCGACCGCCGCGTCAACTTTCTCCGATGTGCGCTGTTGGCGCGAAGATGTCAATGCCGACGGCCAGGAGGAGGTCTGCCTGGCAAGCGCGCGCCTCTTTGCGGTGCTCACGGCGCTCGGCGGGCGCGTGCTGTATGCCTTTGACCTCCAGGAAGGCGTCTCTTGGGTTGGCAACGAAAACGCCATGCCGCCGGCCCCGTTCAGCCAGGACGGCGCCTACCCGGTGGTCACACGCACCTGGCCCGCGGCCTGGATTCCCACGACTTTCGAGGCAGATGTCAGCGGCTTCACGGCGCAGGCGGCCGATCCACGCACCCTCTGGGGACAATTCCTGCCTGACGATTGGTGGGATGGCGAACCCGAAACTGCGCCGACCTATTTCGCGCCCGCTTTGCCCGCTTCTTCGCCCCAGGAGTGGCGCCCCGTCGCGGCGCAGACGCGCGCCCTGGCTGATCATCTCTGGCTGGATAACCGGCTTGTGCTCGAACCGGCTGAGAATGCGGCCTGGGACATTGCTGAAGCGCCCGACGCCGTCATTTTTTCGATCCAGCGTGACACGTTCACCCTGCGCAAGCGGGTGACGCTGCACGCTGATGGCCTGGAGGTGGTCTATCGCCTGCGCCACGCCGGCGCGGCGCCGGTTGTGGTGCGCCTGGTGATCGAGAATGAGCTGTGTCCCTCCAGCGTGGATCTGCTGGATGCCGGCCGCCAGGCCGCGGTTTACTGGCAGGCAGACGGATTAGCGCAAGACAGCGCGGATGCAGCCACGCGCGGCGTGTTGAACCGGGCCGTCAACTACCTGGTGGTTTTCCATGCACAGCCCGCGCCCGACGATGTCGCCGGCGCGGATGGCCTCTTTGCCCTGACGCTGGCGCCACAGTTTTCCTGGCGCCTGGCGCCGGGAGAGGAAGCTGTCCTGGGTCTACGCTGGCGCGCGCTGAAAGTCGCCGCGTAGCCGCGCCCGTCATGCTTGGCCGCGCGCATCCGCCGGATCGCGCCAGCGCCCCGCGTTTTCATGGATCATTCACCGATGGCAGACAGGCCATCCACACTTTCGGAGGTTAGGTCCGCATGACCACAGACGACAGTCTGGCCGATGAACGGGAAGCCCGACGTCAGCAGGAAATTGCCCGCAGCGCCCTCAGCCTGCAGGCGCGTGATTCGCGTGTGCGCGAGGCCGCGGCCCGGCGCCTGGGCGATCTGCGCGCGCCGCCCGCTCCTCTGTTGACCGCGCTGCACGATCAGAACAGTTTTGTGCGCGCGGCCGCCGCGCACGCCCTGGGGTTGAGCGACGTCAGTGACACCGAATTGAGATCTGAGGTGATTGAGCAGCTCCTGGCCGCGATTGATGACCAGAACGATTTCGTGTGCGAGGCCGCGCTCGGCTCCCTCGGTTTGTTGGATGCCCAAGACGCGCGTGAACAGGTGCTCGAATGCTTGAACGATGAGAGCGAGCGCGTGGTGAGAGGCGCAGTGACCGCCCTGGGGCGTCTGGGCGCGCCGGCGGATGCTGAACGAATCGCCGCATTTCTTGACCACCCGCAGCCGGGCATGCGCCTGGCGGCCGTGCGCGCCGTCGGGCTTCTAAATTATGCAGCGGCGGCGCCGAGCCTGCTGGCCGGCCTGACCGCTGATCGCCGGCTCGATCTGCCCCGCCGTGTGCGCCTGCCCTTGCTCACCGCGTACGTCGAGGCCTTGTCGCGTTTGCAGGCGCGTGAAGCCATTCCCGTGTTGGTGGAACTGGCGCAGAACGAGATCGGCGTGCGCACGGCCGCCGTAGAGACGCTGGTGCGTTGGCAAGCAGCCGAGGTCGCGCCGCTCCTCATCGCGCTGCTGGGCGATCCCAGTTGGCGCCTGCGCCGCGCCCTACTGCGCCTTTTGCGTCAGGCGAACTACCGGCTGGCGCTGCCGTTGGTGCGACCCCTGCTGCGAGATGAGCGCGATGCCCTGCGCGAAATGGCCCTGACCATCGTCACCGAATGGGGCGACGCGGCGGCCCTGGATTCGGTGCGGCAGATGGCCTTTGCCGATCCTAATCCATTCCGACGGCCGCAGGCCGTTCTTAGCCTGGCGCTGCTTGGCGGCGCGGGCGCGCTGCCCGACCTGATCAAATTAACCGGCGATCTCAACGGTCATGTACGGCGGGCGGCGGCTGAAGCCCTGGGCCGCCTCCCCGGTCTGCCGCCGGCCGCGGTCAGCGCGCTGCAGCGCCTGCTCGATGATCCCGTGGCCGGCGAATCCGCGGCGGCGACGCTGGCGGCGCAAGACGCACCCGGTTTTGATGCAGCGCCGGTGCGGCAGCCGCTTGAACTGGCGCCGCCGAGCCTGCAACCGCGGATTCCAATGCTGCTTGAGATGTTGCAGGAATGGCAGGCGGCGCTGCCTGGGCTAACCTCACCGGACCAATTGCCCGCGGTCGCGCGCCTCGATCAGGCGCTGACGCATCTCATCTCCGTGCTGCGCGAGGCCGCTGAAGGTTAGCGGCGGCGCCGAGGCGACTCCCAGCCCAGACGAGGCTGGCGGCGTTCAGGTCTTCTCACGCTCAAGTCTCCGCAACAAGTCGGGTAACAGGCCGAGATGTTCAATCTCATAGAAGCCTGGGTGATCGGTGGGCGGTGCATCGGCGAGCTCGTGCGCCCATGTCAAGTGATGCGGCACGAACACGGCGCTGGCGCCGAGCGCCAGCACCGGCAAGATGTCGGAGCGCAGTGAGTTCCCCACCATAAGAAACCGGCTTGGCGCCATCCCGTGTCGCTGCAAGAGTGCAGCGTAGCTGGCGGGGCTTTTGTCGCTCACGATTTCGATGTGCCGGAAGTAGCGGGCCAAGCCGGAGCGCGCCATCTTCGTCTCCTGGTCGCGCAAATCGCCTTTGGTAATCACCATGAGCGGGTAGGTTTCGGCCAACGTCGCGACCGTTGCCGCTGCATGTTCAAGCAGTTCCACATCGGCCGCCAGCATGGCTTTGGCCGTATCAATGATCGTTTGAATGTCACTCCCGGAAATGCGGTTTTCCGTTAATTCCAGGGCCGTTTCGATCATCGAAAGCGCAAAGGCTTTGATGCCGTAACCGAAGTGCTGCAGATTGTGCATCTCGGTCTGGTAGAGGCGCTCATCAATCCATGCCGGGGGTTGATAATGGCTCAAGAGCTGCCTGAACCTGGCCTGGGCGTTGACATAGAGGCGTTCATTGTGCCACAGGGTATCGTCGGCATCGAAGGCGATCGTTTCGAATCGAGACATCGGTCTACACCGTCCTCCGCTGCGCAGGGGGGAGTCGGCCAGCGACCTGGATGATCAAGAAAACGCCTGCCAGCAGAAAGACAACCACTCCATAGGCCAGCCCGATGCCAACCGCATCGGCCAAACGCCCCAGCACCAATGGAAGCGTGAGGATGGCAAGGCCCGAAGCCAGGGTGGCGCGTGCACTGGCTTGGACCGTGTTACTGCCCGCCGCGCCGATGGCCAGCGAGAGAATCAGCGGATACAGGCTGGCGATGCCTAGCCCGGTGACAAACAGGCCAGCCATTCCAAGCGCCGCGATCCCTGCGCGCCAAAAGAGCAGAAAACCGACGCTGGCAATCAGGATCGAAGCCACGACGACGTGGAGTGTGGAGAAACGCTGAACCAGGCGGCTGCCCGCCAGGCGGCCGAGCATCATGCCCGCAAAAAACAGGCTGACCGCCTGCGCGGAGTCCGCGGTAGACATGCGCAGCACGTTCCGCAGGTAATCAGCACTCCACGAAACCATACAGAATTCTGCCGAAACGGCCAGGACGAGAGCCGTCCAAAACGCCCAATACAAGAATGGCAGGGGCTGTCTGGCCTGCGCCAGGGCTGACGGCGTAGAAGCTGCTGATGGAACTGAGGCTTGCTGAAAACTCAGGTATAGCAAGATGGGTGCGGCGGCGACAATCCCTAAGGCCACCCGCCAGCCTCCGGTCGCATGGGCAAACCAACCCACCATCAGCGGCGCGGCCACAGCCACCAGCGAGGCAATCACGTTCCCTTCGGACAGGGCGACCGCGCGCAGTTCCCCATGTTGATCCGATAGGGCGGAAGGAACAATGGCCAGAATCAGCGAACCAATCAAGCCCATGAGAAAAGAAGCGCTGATCGTGATCACCGGGGTTTTGCCAGCCAAAAGGAGGAAGACGCCCAGGCTCATGCCGCCCGCTCCAATCCACAGTGAACGCCAACGCCCCACGCGCTCGATCAGCCAGTGCCCTTCTAAGCCAACCAATAACATGCCGACGGCAAACGCCGTGAAATGCAGGCTGCTGATGGTATAAGATAGCTTGAGTTCGTCCTTCAAGAAGGGCGTAATCGGTCCCAGGACATTGAGGAAGTAACCGTAGAAGGCCAGGAGGAGGTAAGCCAACCAGGTGAAGCGATTCCGCTGAAAGGTTTGAGTCAATCTGACTGCTCCCCATTGCTTTGACCTATCGGCGCTGGCTCAAGCATCCTGTCGCTGCGCGCGTACAGAAATTCCGGATCCAGGTCCAATCCATTTTCCCATTCTACGGTATCAAACGAAATGCTAATCTGCTTGAAAACTTCGATGTTTTTCAGTTCGGCAAAACGCCCGACATGTAGGTAAGGCGCCATGTCGAAGAGGCGACGCTCGTTATTGTCAAATGTCAAAATCAGTTTGTGATCGTCTATGGCATGAACTTCGGCAACTCCCGTGTACATTGGACAGGCTCCTATTATTGTAGAGGGGCAATCTTGTAAGGCGCTTCGCCGTTCATGGCTAGTTTCCTATCTCCGCACAATTCGTCAAGGTGCAACTCTGCCCAAGCCTGGACTAGTCGAAGTTGCTTCTGGGGAAGACTGCCCTCCATGGTCTCCAGAGTGTCCAGTGCGATCGTTCCCCTGTACTCATTGTAGTAGGCGTGGAAATGTGGGGGATTGTGCTCACTCGGGGCATAGTACATGCGAATGATGATCCCATAGAACATAGAGAGTGTGGGCAGACGTCCTCAAGTACCACTTGTTCGAGAGTGAATCCTACATCGCGTGCCTGATCGCCTCTACCGTCGCCGGGTTCTCCAGCGACGACAGGTCGCCGGGGTCGTGTCCCAAGTAGGCGGCGCGGATGACGCGGTGCATGACCTTGGCGTTGCGCGTCTTGGGCAGCGCACTGACGAACTTGATCGCCTTGGGCTGCAAGGCTTTGCCCATCTCGGCAATTACCATGGCTTGCAGCGCCTGGCGCAGGGCTTCGTCGGCCTCATGTCCAGACCGCAGGACGCAGAAGCAGACCACTTCCTGGCCCTTGATCTCGTGCGGCACGCCGATGACGGCCGCTTCGATCACGGCCGGGTGGCGAATCAAGACCGATTCGATCTCGGCCGGCCCCAGGCGCTTGCCCGCGACTTTGATCGTGTCGTCCGAGCGTCCCAGGATGTACCAGAGGCCGTCCTCGTCAATCGCCGCCCAATCGCCGTGCACCCACACGTCCGGGAAGCGTGACCAGTAGGTGTCCAGGTAACGCTGCGGATCGCGCCAGAAACCGCGCGTCATGCCGATCCAGGGCTGGCGCACAATCAACTCACCCACCTGGTTGCGCACGGAACGGCCGTGGTCATCCACGACATCGGCGGCCATGCCCGGCGCCGGCCCCGTAAACGCACCGGGCTTCAGCGGTCCCAGCACATGACCCATGACGATGCCGCCCGAAATTTCGGTGCCGCCGGAGTAGTTGATGATCGGTTTGCGCCCCTCCAACACCGTGTTGAAGAACCACAGCCACGATTCCGGGTCCCACGGCGAACCGGTCGAGCCGGCCAGGCGCAGGGTGGAGAGATCGTGCTGCTGAACAGGCGCTGCGCCATGCGGCCGCAGGGCGCGGATGAGCGTAGGCGAGACGCCGAGCGCGGTGACGCCGTGGTTGGCGACGAGCGCCCACGTGCGATCCACGTCGGGAAAGTCGGGTGCGCCGTCGTAGAGCACCATGGTCGCGCCCAGGAGCAGCG
>CAZEPA010000131.1:0-9439 GCA_964513955.1 uncultured Anaerolineae bacterium
TCAACAGCGCAGCCGCCAGCAAACCGACGCGACGACCGGCCAGCTCGCGTCCCAGCCAGAAGACGGCGGGAACGGTGGCCGCGCCAGTGAGGGCCGAACCGAGTAACAGTCCGTACAGGTTCTGCCCAAACAGGCGCATGCTCCACGCCGCCAGCATGGTCATCAAATGGGGGAACTGAAAGGAACCGACGCCGATCCAGACCGGCTGGCCGATCAACTGGAGGGCCTCGCCGCCTAGCACCGTGACGTCTCCGTCTATGTTGCCAGGAATAGTGGTCAACTGCCAGGTGCGCAAGGCAAGAGCCGCGGCTGTCAAGATCGCCAGCAAGACCCATTCCCACCCGGCCTTCGACAAGCTCAGGCCCCGTGCGGTGAGATCAGGCCCCGTGCGGTGAGCCTCAGGCCCCGTGCGGTGAGCCTGTCGAACCGCAGTCCAGCCGGGTGCGGTCGGCTGGTCGCCTGGGCGCGGCGACGCATACGCAGCCAGCAGCAGCAGCGGGCCGGCCAGCCACAAGGCGCGCACCGCCGCGCTCTCGCCGGCGCTGAGGTAGAGCGCCAGACTGGTCAGGTAGCTGAGCACAGCCAATGCCAGGCACACCGTCATGCGGTTGAACCTCAGGGCCAGGCGCGGCCGCGGGGACGCCTCTTCCTGATTCTCGCTGCCGTCTTCCAGCGGGCCGGCCGCCGCGGCAAAGAGGAGCATCGCCGCCGACAGCAGGCCATAGGCCAAAAGATGGATCGTGTGCGCGCTCCAGACCGTAATCAGGTTGGTCCCCGGGGGGGTCTGATTGAGCAGGACTTGGGCAAGTAAGGCCAGCGCCAGGGCGCTGAACGCCCCGGCGCGACGGTTCCAAAATCGCAGTTGGATCATGGCTTAGACGTGAGCCGGGACCTCGTTGCCTGCCTCACGGATAGCCTGGGCAGCGTTGACACGCGTGAGGACGAACATGCCGGCGATGAAGAATACGATCAACGAGAGGATGGCGATGCGATAGCTTCCGGTGAATTGCAGGCTGAGTCCAAACAGCAGCGGCCCAAGCCAGCTCGTGCCGCGCTCGCTACTCTCGTATAGGCTGAAGTATTCGGCCTCTTGGCCGTGGGGGATCATTTGGGAGAAGAGGGAGCGGCTGAGAGCCTGGCTGCCGCCGAGCACCACCGCAATGGCCGCGCCGACGGCAAAGAATCCGATCGTGTCGCCGGCCTTGAGCACGCCGTAGGTATAGATCACCACGCCTGTCCAGATGATGAGACTGCCAAAGATGGCGTTCTTCGTACCCACATATTGCGAAATGCGGCCGAAGATGGTCGCGCCAAAGAAGGCAATGAACTGCACCATCAGGATGACCGCAGTCAGGGTTGAAATGGACAGCTTGAGCTCCTCTTGCCCAAACTGCGACGAGAGCGCAATGACGGTCTGGATGCCGTCGTTGTAAAGCAGATAGGCGATCAAGAAAAGCAGCGTCTGCGGAAAGCCAGGCAGCTTGCTGAGGGTTGAACGGAGCTGTTTGAAGCCGATGGTGGCATAGCGTTCGCCGGCGGGCAGCTGGCGCCGCGCTTGACGCGTTTTGAGCATCCTGATGGGGATCAGGGTAAAAATGGCCCACCACATGCCAGCCGACACCAGGCTGATGCGCACCGCCATGGAGGTGTCCAGGCCGAAGGCTGCGGCGCGCGAGAACAAGACCAGGTTGAGCGCCAAGAGCAGACCGCCGCCGAGGTAGCCAATGGCGAAGCCCATCGCAGAGACCGCGTCGCGGCGATCTGCGCTGGCAATTTCGGGCAAGAACGCGTTATAGAAGACGATCGAAGCGCCGAAGCTCAGGTTGCTAATGAGAAACAGAAGGCCGCCGAGTAGATAATTGCTCCCTTGCAGAAAATACATGCACATCGTCGCCGTGGCGCCGATGTAGGCAAAAAGCGTGAGCATTTGCTTCTTCAGGTGCGAGTAGTCGGCAATGGCGCCCAGAACGGGCAGCAGAATAACTTGCAGCAACACGGAGAGCGACACCATGTAGGGGAAGAAGGAACCCGCGCCCACTTTAATGCCGAGCGGATAGACAAAGCCGTTGGCGTCAGCGGCCGCTTTGGTGATCTCGGTGAGGTAAGGGCCGAGAAAAACGGTGACGACGGTGGTGGAAAAGGCCGAATTGGCCCAGTCGTAAAAATACCAGGCGCGAATCTCACGCTTGTCGTTCACGGGCAGCTCCTTCCAGAAGGTGTGGTGGATATGCAAGGTGTTGACGCATACCCTGGGCGATCCCGGCTGTGCCAGGCGTTGTAGAGACACGAATTGAGCACACAGGATGTCCTATTTTACACGGGGACAGACGATGGGTCAATTGTGCCCTGGCAATGTTTGCCTTATGGCGGCAAGCCCAGGCGGTTCTTGGCGTGCAAACAGGCTACGGCGCGCCGGGCTGCCACGCGGCTGCCGCGGCGCGCAGGTCAATCACATCGAGCACGCCATCGCAATTCGAGTCGTACAGGTACGGCGTGCGCCCCAGCAGGTGTGCAATCAGCATGATGTCCACAATGTCGACGCGACCGGAGCGATTGACATCGGGGTGCGCGCCGGGGCAGATGGCAGGCGAAAGCTCGCTGGTGTTTCCTTGCCCATCCGTCGCTGTCGCCACGATAGGCCACCAGAAGTTCGTTGCCTGAATCGGGTACATCAGCACGCTGACCGTGGATTGCGCGTTCGACGCCGTGTAGGACGCTGCGCCCAGGTAGCTCAACGCCTGCCCTGAGGCCATGCTGTCGGCGCGGAAAAACTCGATCGTGATCGGGTAGGAGGCGTTAATGAGCGCGGAGTCCACGCGATAGGTGATCGAGATGGGATTGAAGATGGCCGGTCCGCCAGGCCCCGCGTCGGGATAGAAGGCCGAAAGAAGCTGCGGGGTGTTTTGCAGCCGGTTCGGCCCTTCATCCAGGTCGTCTGTGTCATTTGGCGTCAAGCCATCGCCGCCCAAGTCAATGGCTGGACCAGGCCCATTCATCACGATGTTGCCCCAAAGCCGGTTGTGGAGCGTCGTTACGCCGCGCACGATGAGGCCCTGGTCACTGTTGTAACGCACGATGTTCCCCGGCCACGACGCGAGGGTGCTGGCCGTGTCTCCTACTTGGTTGTCGTGCGCGCCCTCTTCAATCACCATGCCGTGCTGCTGTTGGCTGCCGGTCAGCGGCTGGGCGCCGCTGGTTCCCGGCCCGATGAGATTGCCCAGAATGCGATTGTGGCTGGCCGCGCTGCCCTTGATGCGCACGCCGGCCTGGGCATTGCCGCTGATCTGGTTGGCCTGGCCCAGGCGTCCAATCTCGTTGGCATAGGCATCTTCGATCAGGACCCCATCGGTCTGCGCGCCGCCCACAACCACGCTCTGTCCGCCGGCGGCCGGCCCAATCGTGTTGTTCACTGCCAGGGTCTGACTCGCACCAGCGCTGAGATAGATACCGGCCTGGCGGTTGCCGCTGATCAAGTTGCTGCTGGCTGTCTGGGCGTACCCGGCATCCATCGGGGCTGCCAGGCCAATGCGGTTGCTGACTGCGCCGCCGCCAATCCACACGCCTACCTGCTGTTCTGCCGCCGGCAAGGCACTGCCGGTTGCATCGAGGCCAATGCTGTTGCCAATCACCGCATTGAAGCTGCTGCCTGTGCCGCTGATGACAACCCCGACGTTGAGGTTGCCGCTGATCAGGTTGCGGTCGGCGGCGGCCAGGCCGCCAATCTGGTTATTGGCGGCGCCGTTTTCGACCGCCATTCCCACGCGCTGATGGATGGAGCCGCCGAGGCCGCTGGTGTCCAGGCCGATGAAGTTGCCGCTGACGACGTTGTTGCTGCTCTGAATGGCAAGCGCACGCGCGGTAAATTCCACGATGGACAGCCCATTGATGCGATTGTGGCCGGCGCTCAGCCGCAGCCCCTCTGGCAGTTGACCGCCGCCATTCAATGTCACCACGAGCTGCGCGTTGATGGGGCTGGAAAGCGGCGCGCTGTTGGTGCGAGCGCCCGGCGCTGACGTACCGTCAATCCAGATGCCGGCCGGGTTGGCCAAAGCAGGCAGCGGGGTTTGCGGCGCAATCGTACCGGCAACCGCAAAACCGATCGCCTGCGGCCCAGGGCAGGCGTTGGCCGTTTGCAGCGCCGCGCGCAAGGTGCAGACGCCAGCCGCGGCGGCGCACAGACAATCACCCGGGGCAGCGTCAGGCGCATCGCCCAGGTCATTGACTCCGAGGGCGGTTTGGCTGACAGGCGCAGCCCGACTAAATTCGCTGCTGTTGCCCGCCGCATCGGTCGCCGTGGCCACTATGAGATCGCCGCTGCCGGGGATGAGAGCGGCCGTAAATCGCTGCGTCGTGACCAGTTGCGGGGTGTTGTAGAGCGCGCTGCCAATCCATGTCCGCCCTGCGGCGACTTGACCGGCCGCCGCGCCCGTTTCTGCCTTGTAGAAATCAATCGTCAGGGGATAGAGCGCATTGGAGGGGCTGCTGTCCACGAGAAGGTCAACCTGCACCTGATTGATGATGGACGTGATATTGCTGATGACGGGCCGGTTTTGCAGGCCGTTCGGCCCGGCATCGCCGTCGCCCGCATCGTCTGGCGTGATTCCATCGGCGCCCAGGTCAATCCCTGGCGCGGCCGCGGCAGGCCCGTTGCCGGCCAGGTCGTTGCGGCGCACACGATTGTAGCGGCTGCTGCTGCCTTCGACGATCACCGCGGTCAGCGTTTGGAATGCGATGCGGTTGGATGCCGTTGGCTCATCGCCGTTGCCCACACGATTAGTCGTGGCGCCGTCACTGAGGCGCACGCCCACCGCTTGTGGGCTGCCGGGCAGCGGGCCGCCCGCCAGCGCCGGCCCGATGGTGTTGCCCCACACGTCGTTGTCAAAGGTGCTGCTGCCGCTGATGCGCACGCCGTTGGCCCGGTTGCCGCTGATCAGGTTTGCCTGCACCAGGTTGTTGCTGGCCCCGGCGTTGATCCACACGCCGTCATTCTGCGTGCTGCCGCTGAGCACGGCATCTCCGCTGGCTGCCGGCCCGATGAAATTATCCTGCACCTGGTTATCGCCGGCGCTGTCGGAAATAACCACACCAGCCACGCTGTTGCCGGAGATCACGTTGTTGAGCACCTGGTTGCCATAGGCGATGTTCGTGAGCAGCACCCCGTACAACTGCTGGCTGCCGGTCAACACGGTCGTACCTGTGGGCGCCAGGCCGATCAGGTTGCCCTGCACGGTGTTGGTCAACGCCAGATTGCCTTCGATGCGCACCCCGGCGTAACGATTGCCGCTGATGACATTGCGATCCGCCGCGGTCACGCCGCCAATGGTGTTTTGCTTCGCCAGGGCGCGGATGTTGACGCCAGCGCGTTGAAAGTTGGAACCCTGGCTGCCATCGGCCGCCAGCCCCAGGAAATTGCCGGCGATGACATTCCGCTGGCCGCCGCTGATGACGATGCCGTTGTAGTAGGGCGCGCCGATGTTGCTGTCGAAGTTGTAGATAGCCAACCCGCGCACCACATTGTCGTGGCTGGTGATGGTCAGGCCGTCGAACGCGAGATTGCGTCCATCCAGCGCCAGCGTCAGGGTGGCGTTGACGGCAGTAGTCAGCGGGGCGGTGTTTGGACTGGCGCCTGGCGCGCTGTAGCCGTCAATCGTTGTGCCGCCCGTCGCGTCTGCCAGCGGCGGCAAGGCGTAGAAGGGGGCAATCGTGCCAGTAATGGCAAAGTGGATCACATCGGGGCCGGGGCAGGCATTGGCTGTTTGCAGGGCGGCGCGCAAAGAACAGAGATTGTCGCTGGTGGCGCAGACACAATCGTTCGGCGCGGCATCGGCCCCATCGTCGAGCGTGTTGACGATCATCAGGCTGTTGACTGCGACGCGGCTGCGCGCCGACGCCGTCGCCGCTGCGACCAGGAGTATCAAGGCGCCGGCCAAGAGCGCGCTGATCAGGAAAAGCCTTTGTTTTGCATAGGATGTCGCCCCTGCGTGATTCACGGCCGCATTCCTCCTTAGCGCGTCGCGCTGATGTCAATGTCCCAGTGCCCCGGTCGCCGCCTCATTCCCTGGTCGTGTATCACTTCGCCCGCATAATGGCCGTAGCAGGCCAGCTGCTTGAAGAAAATGGCGTCTTGCTGATCGAGATAGGCGTTGATGGCCGAGAAGATCTCGGCCAGGTTGGCGCTGGTATAGCTGCTGCGTAGATCAACCAGCCACTTGCCCTTCATGGCCTGGACTTCGTTCTCAATGGGGCGGTTGACGCGCTGCTTGGGCATCAAGAACAGATCAACCACGGTCAGCAGATGATACGATTGGCGCAGGTTGTCGCGCAGCACCAGGCCTGATTGCGGTGCGTAGGCCAGCACCTTGCGCGCGGCCAGGTCATCCAGGATGAAGAGATGCTCCTCGGGGATGGTGGAGACCGGCCAGTTCTGCATGTTGAGCGCCTGCCGTTTCTCTTTCACATCAAAATGAAAGCGGCGTCCCTGCTGGCGGCTGCCAAAGGCAAAGTCGAGGCGCGTGAAAGACTTGCAGTTGTCCTCAAAGGCCACATTGCGGCTGCGAAAATAAGCTTTGATTTCTTGTTCCAATGAGATCATGCTCGCCGTCCTTTGGGCTGATTTTACTCCAAATGGGCGAGAAGGCGAAAGCCGCTCAACGGCGAAAAAGCAGGTTGAGCATGGTCAAGTCCTCAGATGGTCGAAGCAGCCAGGAAAACGGCTTGATCTTTCTCTCGTTGTGATGTAGAATCGTGTCAGGCGTGTACGCCCCCCTGGTCACAGGATAGGCGTGCAGGTCAGCTCTCAAATTCCATTTTCCCCGTCTTCCGGACGACTCAGTTCAAGTGGCCCCAGGAAATCGCCGGCGCCGAGCTAGGCGGCAGCTAAACCGTTTTGTAGAAGCCGCAATCTACTTGGCATTGGCTCGCGAAAGAGGAGGATCTCTATGGACGCAGTAACGGCGCTTGCCTTGTTCTTGGTAGTATTGGCCGCGCTTCTGTTTATCGGCGGAATAATCAGCGCCGGGTATTTCTCACTCAAGCGCAAACCAGAAGCCATGCCATCGTTCCTGACACAAACAACCACGATCATCGGCGGAACGCTCGCCACCAATCTCGGAGCTGTCCTCGGCCTGTCTGTGGCACAGAGCACTAAGCTCAACACGGTCGGGGTCGCCGCCCTACCGGCCCTGGCAAAGCAGCTTCAGGTAGGCGCCGCCTATCTTTACGTATTGGGTTTGGTGATCGCTTTCGTGTGCTGGGCGCTTGTCCGATTCAGCGATAAACCCGCAGAGGTGGTGAGCACCCTGCCTGACTTAACAAAAACCCTGCTGGGCGTGGTGGTCGGCGTGCTGGCGATCGCGTTGGGCATCTCGCGACCGTAAACGGCCCAAATCATCCGTGGCGCGCCCACTGCCGGCTGAATTGCCATAACCGGCGCCAGATGCTATAATTTTTGCATCCCCATCTCGTGAGTCTCCGTTTGTCGTTCTACATTCTACTCGTCGCCGCCCTTCTTGGGCAACAGCATGAAGGAGAGACATGAAATGAGCCGTCGTTTCCTAGCCTCGTCATCCCTGGTGTTGATCATGATCGTTGTCATGATCCCGTCCCTGATCACGCCGGTTGGCGCTGCACCCGCTCCCCAGGGCGCTGATGTACCGTCCGGTATCTTCCGTGGCGTCAGCACCGCCGTCAAGTTCGACATTTCGCCGCCCTTGCGCGACATCGCGCCGCTTCTGCCCGAGGGTAGCAAGCCATTTGAGATTCCCGAACGCGGCGCTGGCCCAGAAGGCGCCCTCGGCCCACAGACTGCCGACGCAGCCCTGCAAACGACCTATGGCCCGGCGCTGATTCCCACGCCGAGCGTCAGCTTTGATGGCCCCAGCAACACGTCCAGCGTCTCCCCGCCTGACCCGGTCGGCGACGTTGGCCCCAACCACTACATAGCCATGAGCAACCTGTCGTTCCAGATCTTCAACAAGTCTGGCGCGTCGGTCTTTGGCCCGGCGCTCAACAACACTCTGTGGGCCAGCTTTGGCGGTCCCTGTCAGACCGAGAACTCCGGCGACCCGATTGTGCTTTACGATCAGCTGGACGACCGCTGGATTATGAGCCAGTTTACTTCCGCCGGCCCGACGTATTACAACTGTCTGGCTGTCTCAACCACTCCTGACCCCACCGGAACGTACTACCGCTGGGCTATTAGCAACGGCAACAACTTCCCGGACTATCCGAAGCTCGCCATATGGTGGGACGCCCTCTACTTCAGCAACCGCGAGTTTGCCGGTGGTTCGACGTTCAGCGGCATCGGCGCGTACGCCATGAACCGCGCGCAGATGATCGCCGGCAACCCGGCCGCGCAGGTAATCTCGTTCCTCGCGCCCCCTACGCCCGCCTACAACGTCGGCGACGGCCTGCTGCCGACCGACCTGGATGGCATGACGCTGCCGCCGGCCGGATCGCCGAATTACTTCATCGGCGCGATGGATGACGGCGCAACCTATGGCGCCACCCAAGACGCGTTGACGATCTGGAAGTTCCACGTGGACTTCGCCACCCCGGCCAATTCCACCTTCACCCTGGCCAACACGATTCCGATTGCCGCCTATGACACGATTCCTGCCTTCTGCTCCGGCCGCGCCTGCGTTCCCCAGCCGGGCACAGCGAACAAGATTGACCACCTGGGTTATCGCCAGCGCCCGATGCACCGCGCGGCCTATCGAAACTTCGGCACGCACGAGTCCATCGTGACCAACCAGTCGGTGGAGGCCTCGGCAACGATGTCGGGCATTCGCTGGTGGGAAATCCGCAGCCCCAACTCCAGCCCTATCATCTACCAGGAAGGCACCTACGCTCCTGGTATCAATGATGGCATCCATCGTTGGATGGGTTCGATTGCGCAAGACAGCGCCGGCAATATGGCATTGGGCTACAGCGCCTCTGATGGCACCGCCACCTATCCCAGCTCGCGCTACACCGGCCGTTTGTCCACCGACCCGTTGGGCACCATGCCGCAGGGCGAAGCCTCCATCATCAACGGCACCGGCTCGCAGACCGGCAGCAACCGCTGGGGCGACTACACCTCGATGAACGTTGACCCGGTGGACGACTGCACCTTCTGGTATGTCAACGAATACGTGCCGACCACCAGCTCGATTGGCTGGCGGTTGCGCATCGGCGCGTTCAAGTTCAACGAGTGCGGCACGGCTGACTTCACGATTGCCGCGACGCCCGCCACGCAGGACATTTGCGTCGGCGCTAACGCCGCCTACGCGGTGAACATCGGCAGCGTCAGCGGCTACAACAGCCCCGTGACCCTGAGCGCCTCCGGCAACCCCGGCACGGCTGGCTTCAGCACCAATCCGGTCACCCCGCCCGGCGCCAGCACGCTGACGATCAGCGGTGCGGCCGCGGGCAGCTACAACTTCAACGTCGTCGGCACGGC
>CAZEPA010000132.1:0-9394 GCA_964513955.1 uncultured Anaerolineae bacterium
GCGCCTTCATCCAGGTGACATTGCCTTGCAGCGTGTTGATCTCGCCGTTGTGACAGACCATGCGGAACGGCTGCGCGCGTTCCCACGTGGGGAAGGTGTTGGTGCTGTAACGCTGATGAAAAACGGCGATCGCGGTTTTGAAATCGGGGTCTTGCAAATCGGTATAGAAATTGGGGAGCTGCGGCGCCACAAAGAGACCTTTGTAAACCACCGTCAACGAAGAGAATGACGGAATGTAGAAGTTGCTGATGCTTTCGGCCCAAACCCGCTGCGTGGCCCGCTTGCGCACGAGGTACAGGCGGCGCTCGAACTCGCTGGTAGCGACCTGCGGCGGCCGCGCGACGATCACCTGCTCTATGTACGGGCGCAGGCTCTGCGCCCAGTGCCCCAGGGCGTCCCCGTTGACTGGAACATCCCGCCACATCAGCTTCAGCAAACCATACTCGGCAATCGTCTCCTCGAGCAGGATGCGCGCCCGCTCGCGGTGCGCCAGGTTGAAGCGCGGCAGGAAGACCATGCCCAGGGCCAGGTCGCCTCGCGCCGGCGCCTGGAAACCCTGCGTCGTCAGGTCCCGCGCCACCAGTTCGTAAGGCAGCTGCGTCAGGACGCCGGCGCCGTCTCCGCTCTTGCCGTCGGCCGCCACTGCGCCGCGATGGGCATGATTGCACAAGGCATCAAGCGCCAACCGCAGGACGTCATGGCTGCGCGCGCCCGATTTCTGCGCCACAAAGCCAATACCGCAGGCATCATGTTCAAAACGCGCATCGTAAAGCGAGCCAGAGGTGTCCAATGGAAACCCTGAGCTCTGAATTCTGAATTCTGAATGGTGCATGCTGCGTTCAACCTTCATCTAGACCGTCACGTCCGACGAGCGCTCGTCACGCGCGGCCAGGAGCTTGTTCAAGGACTGCACATAGGCGCGCGCACTGGCGACCACGATATCGGTGTCTACGCCGCGGCCGCTGAAAATGCGGCGCCCCACGCCGCCCTGCGCGGATTCGCCAGCGCCCACAGGCTCCGGCGCCTCGATGCGCAGCGTCACATCCGCCACAGCATCCAGGCCCTCGTCAATGGCTTGAATGCTAAACTCGACCAGCTTGTTCGGCACATCCACGATGTGGTTGATGCCCTTGTAGATCGCGTCCACGGGGCCGGTGCCAAATCCAGCCTCGGTGCGGACATAGCCGCCGAGGGCATTGCGCAGGCGCACCACGGCCGTTGGAATCAGGCCGGTGCCGCATTGCACTTGCACATTCTCGATCACCCAGGTTTCGGGCGGCTGGTACAGTTCATCGGCCACGAGCGCCTGAATATCGTTGTCGGTGACAACCTTCTTCTTGTCAGACAGGTCCTTGAAGCGGAAGAACACTTCGCTCAAGTCCTCATCGCTCAGATGATAGCCCATCTCTTCCAGTTTCATGCGGAAGGCATGACGGCCGGAATGTTTGCCCAAGACCAGGCGGCTGCGGCTCAGGCCAATCGTGTCGGCATCCATGATTTCATACGTGCGCTTGTGCTTGAGCATGCCATCCTGATGGATGCCTGCTTCATGCGCAAAGGCATTCGCGCCGACGATGGCCTTGTTCGGCTGCACCACCATGCCGGTATAGCGGCTGACCATGTCGGATGAGCGGTGGATCTCCTGGGTCACGATATTGCTGTCCACCTCGAAGATCTGATGGCGTGTGTACAGCGCCATGGCGATTTCCTCCAGCGACGTATTGCCAGCCCGCTCGCCGATGCCGTTGATAGTCACCTCGACCTGGCGGGCCCCGCTCTCAATCCCGGCCAGCGTGTTGGCCGTCGCCAGCCCCAAATCGTTGTGACAATGACACGAGATGACCACCTGGCTTGCGCCGGGCGTGTGTTCACGGATGTCATAGATCAGTTTACCATACTCTGCTGGCGTCGTATAGCCCACGGTGTCCGGAATGTTGATCGTGGTTGCGCCGGCGGCGATGGCCACGGCCAGGACTTGGTACAGAAAACGGGGGTCGGAACGCCCGGCATCCTCTGGACTGAATTCAACGTCTGGGCAGAGACTGCGCGCATAGGAGACCATCTCCTTCACCTGGGCCACTACTTGCTCAGGCGTCATCTTGAGCTTGAACTCCATGTGGATCGGTGAAGTGGCCAAAAAGGTGTGAATGCGCGGCCGCTGCGCGTAGCGCACCGCTTCCCAGGCCGCGTCAATGTCGTGCTTGTTGGCGCGCGCCAGGCCTGCGATCACGGGCGGCGGCGCCATCTGCCCAAACTTGTCCACGCGGGCGTCTGCGCCAACGGTTTGCGCAATCTGGCGCACGGCGTCCAAATCGCCCGGCGAGGCGGCCGGGAACCCCGCTTCGATGATGTCCACGCCCAGGCGGGCCAATTGGCGCGCAATCTCCAACTTCTCCTGGGTGTTCAAGGTCGCGCCCGGCGACTGTTCGCCATCACGCAGCGTGGTATCAAAAAAGAGCACCACATCTCGTTCGGTCTGGTTGTTTCCTACCGCAGGTTCCATGTCAAGCCCCCCATGCCCAATGCTGAATGAGGAATGCTGAATGATGAGTGCGGGGTGCGTTCCTCATTCAGCATTTCCCTTTACGCGCCGCCCTGCCCGGGGACCACTTCGCGCGGATTGATCCACGGCATCATGCGGCGCAAGTCGCGGCCCACCTTTTCCAACTGGCTATCGCGTTCGCGTTCACGGACGGCGTTGAACCAGGGGCGGCCCTGGGCATTTTCCTCGATCCATTCTTCCGCATACGCGCCGGACTGAATGTCAGCCAGGATTTGCTTCATCGCCGCGCGCGTCTGGTCCGTGATGATCTTTGGCCCGGCGCTGTAGTCGCCATGCTCAGCCGTATCGGAGACCGAATAGCGCATAAAGCTCAAACCGCCGCGATAGAAAAGGTCCACGATCAACTTCAATTCATGCAGGCACTCGAAGTAAGCCACTTCGGGTTGATAGCCGGCAGCGACGAGCGTATCAAAACCAGCCTTCACCAGCGCGCTGACGCCGCCGCACAGCACGGCCTGTTCGCCGAAGAGGTCGGTCTCGGTTTCCTCTGCGAAGGTGGTCTGAATCACGCCCGCGCGCGTGCCGCCGATGGCCTTGGCGTAGGCGAGCGCGTCGGCCAGAGCATGGCCGCTGGCATCCTGCTGCACAGCCACCAGGCATGGCGTCCCGCCGCCTTCCTCGAAGACCTCGCGCACCCGATGCCCAGGCGCCTTGGGCGCCACCATGCTGACATCCACAAAGGCTGGCGGCTGAATCTGACTGAAACGAATGTTGAAGCCGTGCGCGAACATCAAGGTTTTGCCGGGCGCCAGCGCTTTTTCAATACTCTCGTGATACACACGGGCCTGCGTCGTGTCAGGCAGCAGAATCATAATCATGTCTGCCTCCACACACGCGTCGGCCACGGTGCGCACAGCCAGGCCGTGAGCTTCGGCCTGGGCCCAGCTCTTGCTGCCCGCATACAGTCCAACGCGTACGTCGCAGCCGCTGTCCTGCAGGTTGAGCGCGTGGGCGTGACCCTGGCTGCCATAACCAATCACCGCAATTTTGCGGCCCGCCAGCCGACCGAGATCGGCATCCGCATCGTAAAAAATCTTCGCCATGATTTCCTTTGTCTCCTCACGCTGGGCCGGCGCCAGGCCGCGCCCTTATGGTTTGCCGTGGCCGTTGCCGTTGTGCCACCCCGGCGTGACTTCCGTGTCGCGGGTGACGCTGTTGAAGCCGCGGGCCAAGGCCACGCGCCCGGTGCGCACCATCTCCAGAATGCCAAAATTGCGCATCAGGTCCAGGAAGCTGTTGATGCGGCTCTCCGGGCCGGTCATCTCGACGACGATGGAATCCATCGCCACATCTACGATGCGGCCGCGGAAGATGTCAGCCAACTGCACGATCTCGGAACGCGTGGCGCCCTCCGCGCGCACCCGCACCAACACCAGCTCACGCATGACGGCCGGCGCCTGGCTGACGTTCTCCACTTTGTAGATGTTGATGACCTTCTCTAACTGCTTGACCGCCTGGTCTACCATGCGTTCATCGCCATCCACGACGAAAGTCATGCGGGAGATGCCTGGCGTCTCGCTGTGCCCCACGGCCAGGCTTTCGATGTTGAAATTGCGGCGGCGAAACATGCCGGTCACACGGTTCAGCACGCCAGGCGTGTCTTCCATCCATGCCACTAATGTCTGCTTCATTTTGCTTCTCCTTCTCTTCCGTCTCCGCCTACCAGCTTGGCTGCACGCCGCTGTAGCCTTGCACGATCGCCTTGGGGCGTCGAATCATGTCGTCAACCGCCGCGCCAGGCGCCACCATCGGATAGACGTTGACCTCTTCCTTGACACGGAACTCGATCAGGAAAGGCCCCTCATGGGCATTGGCTTCGGCAAAGGCCGCCGCCACATCTTCCTTGCGATCCACCATCCGCGCACGGATCCCATAGGCTTCGCACAATTTCACGTAGTCTGGGCTGAAAATCGGGGTTGCGGAGTAACGTTTCTCGTAGAAGAACTGCTGCCACTGGCGCACCATGCCCAGGAAACCATTGTTAATGATCGCAATCTTGATGGGGATATTCTCTTGCACGATGGTGCCCAGTTCCTGCATCGTCATCTGGAAGCCGCCATCGCCCACCACGGCCCACACCAGTTGATCGGGAAAGGCGACTTTGGCGCCCATGGCGGCTGGCACCGAAAAGCCCATCGTGCCCAGGCCGCCTGAGGTGATGAGCTGGCGCGGGCGCTCGTGAATAAAATATTGCGCCTCCCACATCTGATGCTGGCCCACGTCGCTGACCACAAACGTGTCGCCTTTGGTGGCGTGCCACAGCTCACGCATTACATAGGGTGGGATGAGTTCATCCACTTCGGCCTGCACGATGTCGCGCTGATGCGTGTCTTCTTGCCAGTGCCTGATGGTCTGCAGCCAATCCAGGTGGCGCGCCGGCTCGATGTGGGGGAGCAATTCGGCCAGCGTCTGCTTGCAGTCGCCCACGACAGCCACATCGGCCTTGACATTCTTGCCCACCTCGGCCGGGTCGAGTTCAAAATGGACAATTTTCGCCTGGCGTGCAAATTTGTCCAAACGTCCGGTCACGCGGTCGTCGAAGCGCATGCCAATGGCAATCAACACGTCGCACTGCTGCACGGCCAGGTTCGTGGTGGCCTCGCCGTGCATGCCGCCCATGCCCAGGGCCAACGGATGGGTCTCATTGATATTGCCGATCCCCAAGAGCGTGGTGACCATGGGAATTTCAGCTTTCTCGATCAGTTCCATCAACTCAGCCTCTGCGCCGCCAATCTGCACACCGTGGCCCGACAGAACCAGCGGTCGCTTGGCCTGGTTGATCACGCGCGCGGCTTGCTCAACCGCCTGCGACGCAGGCCGGCGCGTGCGCGTCATACTCGGAAGAAAGATCTTCTCTGGGTATTCGAACTCGATCGTGGCGTTCTGCACATCTTTGCAAATGTCCACCAGCACTGGCCCCGGACGCCCCTCGCGCGCAATGTAGAACGCTTCGCGCATGACACGAGGGAGTTCCCGCACATCGGTGACCAGATAGTTGTGCTTGGTCACAGGCTGAGTGACGCCGGTCACATCGGTTTCCTGAAAAGCATCGCCGCCGAGCAGGCTGGTCGCCACCTGGCCGGTGACGGCCACAAGCGGTATCGAATCCAACAGCGCCGTGGCAAGTCCAGTCACCAGGTTGGTGGCCGCCGGACCAGAGGTCGCCATGCAGACGCCGACCCGGCCCGTGGCCCTGGCATATCCATCCGCCATGTGCGCTGCGCACTGCTCGTGACGCACGAGAACATGACGCACGGGATATTGCACCATGGCGTCATAGATGGGCAAGTTAGCGCCGCCCGGATAACCGAAAACGACCTCCACCCCTTCACGCACCATGATTTCCCACACCATTTGGGCGCCGCTCAGTTTCATCGTTGTCTCCTCCACGTGAATCATGAATATTGAAATAAAAAGCCCCTGACCACGGCAATAAAATGCTGCGTGGCCAGGGGCGTCATTGCAACCCGTTTGGCGTCAATGCCAGGCTATTCAGGGGGCAGAAAGCAGGGAATAAGAATAGGTAACAAAAAACCCTCCCGGCGGCGGGAAGGTCTTTGCGACGCTGCGAAGGTAGGTGCTGTCCTACCGCGACTGTTCCCAAACCGTGAATGGCTCCTGTCGGGCAATTACACCGACAAGGAGCTTGCTAATCGCACTCTCAGTAAGGGACAAGGTTCTAACCAGCACGGCTACCTCGATTGATAAACGAACGGTCTGTTTGGAATGGCCGAGAGTATAGACGCGGCGTCACGATTTGTCAAATGGCGCGCGTGACCCAACGCGTCATCAAGAGGATCAGGCGACGCATAGCAGCGCGGCCAACCGCACGAATCGGCTGACACCGGCTTTTGCCGTGGCCCACGACATTCATTTGGCATGATTTGTTTGGCTTTTTTGTTTGGCCTTTAATGAAAGGGACTGCTATAATAGAGCTCATATGAGGATCCCTCCGTAGTCTTCCGCGATTGCCTTTTGACGGCACTCGCGAATCTGGCATGAATCCATCAGATGCCTTGAAGAGGAGTTTTCGCATGGTACGTTCACCTGTCTTTCGTCTCCTGCTCACGCTCGTCCTATTCACTCTCGTTCTGCCGGCCGCCAACGCAGCGCCGGTCGTCCCGCCCCATTCGGAGGGACTTAGCGGCCCCGTCGTCATCCGTGCCTACTATGATGATCCAGCCCAAATCGCGCAACTGGCCGACTTCGATGTCTTCGAATACAACAACAAGACCGAAAAGTACGTCCTGGTTGCGGTAGACAGCGCCGATGTTGCCGCCATCCAGCAGCTCGGCTTTCGGACAGAGGTTGACGCGGAACGAACTACCGCCTTCAACCGCAAGCCCGAGGCCTTGCCCGATCAAGTGAATGGGATCCCTGGTTATCCCTGTTACCGCACGGTGGAGGAGACCTTTGCCACCGCGCAAAGCATTGTGGCCAACTACCCCCAACTCGCCACTTTTGTTGATGTGGGCAACTCCTGGCAGAAATCGGTGGGCCTGGGCGGCTATGACATGAACGTCCTGGTCTTGACGAACTCCGCCATCCCTGGGCCAAAGCCAAAATTCTTCATCACGGCCTCCATTCATGCCCGCGAATACACACCCGCCGAGCTGGCGACGCGCTTCGCCGAGTACCTGGTCACGAACTACAACGTGGATCCCGATGTCACGTGGATTCTGGACAACCAGGAAATTCACCTGATGCTGCACACCAATCCTGATGGCCGCAAGCAGGCCGAAACAGGGATCTCGTGGCGCAAGAACACCAACCAAAACTACTGCGGCGCCACCAGCACCAGCCGTGGCGCAGACCTGAACCGCAACTTCAACTTCCAGTGGGGTTGCTGCGGCGGGTCAAGCAGCAGCGCGTGCGCCGAAACCTACCGCGGCCCGACGGCGGCCTCCGAGCCTGAAACCCAGGCCGTGCAGAATTACCTGCGGGCAATCTTCCCAGACCAGCGCGGCCCTCTCCTCACCGACCCCGCGCCGGCCGATGCCACGGGCGTTTATATTGATCTTCATAGCTACAGCGAATTGGTGCTGTGGCCGTGGGGCTTCACCAGCACCGTGGCGCCCAATGGCACAGCCTTCCAAACGCTGGGGCGCAAATTCGCCTACTTCAACAACTACACACCTGAGCAATCCATTGGTCTCTACCCCACAGACGGCACGACCGACGATTTTGCCTATGGCGACCTGGGTGTGGCCGGCTTCACGATTGAACTGGGCACTGATTTCTTCCAGGACTGCTCGACCTTCGAGAACACGATCCTGCCGACCAACATGCGGGCATTGATGTACGCCGCCAAGGTGTCCCGCACCCCGTACATGACCGCGGCCGGCCCTGATGCCCTGAACGTCGCGGCCACACCTGGCGCGGTAACCTCGGGCGACCTGGTGAGCTTGACCGCGACCCTCAACGACACGCGCTTCAACAATAGCAACGGCACTGAACCGACGCAGAACATCGCCGCGGCCGAATTCTACATAGACGTGCCGCCCTGGCAGGTTGGTGCGGTTGCTAATCCGATGGCGCCCGCCGACGGCACGTTTAACAGCACGATTGAAAATGCTGTCGCGACGATCAATACCACCGGTCTTAACAGCGGTCGCCACACGATTTATGTGCGCGGTAAGGACGCCAGCAACAATTGGGGCGCCGTCAGCGCCGCCTTCTTGACAATATCGGTATTCAGCGCCACACCGGCGAGCCAGTCCATTTGCACCCCGGCCAATGCGGCGTACAGCATCAATGTGGGGTATGCCGGCTCTGTGACCTTCAGCGCGCTGGGCAATCCAATCGGCACCACAGCCACCTTCTCCACCAATCCTGTGGCCGGGCCTGGCAGCACCACACTCACCATCGGGAACACCGCCGTCGCCGCCGCGGGCACCTACAACATCAACGTCACCGGCAGCTACAGCGGCGGCTCGCAGACCAGCCAGCTCGCGCTCAACGTGGCGACCGGTTCGCCCGGTGCGCCGACCCTGGTCAGTCCGGCTAACAATGCCACCGGGGTTGCCGAGCTGCCCACCTTCAGCTGGAACGCCGTCGCCCAAGCCACCAGCTACAACATCCAAATCGCACGGGACAGCGGCTTTACAATCATCGCGGCGTCGGCCTCAGGGGTGACGGGAACCAGCTACACGCCAACCGTCAACTTGGGCAGCAGCGCCCGTTACTATTGGCGCGTGTGGGCTAATAATGCCTGTGGAACCGGCGGTTACTCAGGGACGTTCACCTTCACGACCGTGACGGCGCCCAACGATTGCAGCGTCGGCTATCTGCCGCGCACCCTGCTGAGCGAAAGCTTCGAGAACGGCGCCAATGGCTGGACTCTCGGGTCAGGCGGCAGCGGCAACACCTGGGCCTTGTGGGGCACGCGCGTGCACAGCGGGGTGCAGGCCTTTCACGCGATTGACCCCACGACCACCAGCGACCAGCGCCTAGTTTCGCCAGCCATTGCCCTGCCCAACGGCCAGTCGCCGCTGACGCTCAAGTTCTGGAACTACCAGTCATTCGAAAGTCGGACTGGCGGCTGCTACGACGGCGGCATCCTAGAAATTACCACCAATGCCGGCTCCACCTGGGCGCAAATCACCAGCGGGCTGCTGACCGATCCGTACAATGGCCCATTCGGCGGAGGCAACCCCTTGGGCACCGTCAACGCCTGGTGCGGCGACCCGCAAAATTGGCTTAATTCTGTGGTGGACCTCAACGCCTACGCCGGGAAAACCGTGCAGTTCCGTTTCCGCCTTGGTTCCGATACCGGCGTCGGTCGCGCCGACGGTTGGAACCTGGACGATATCGTTGTGAAATCATGTCAGG
>CAZEPA010000133.1:0-9393 GCA_964513955.1 uncultured Anaerolineae bacterium
GAGCCCTTACTACGCGAAGTCCGTCGCCTACATGAAGGCGGGCTTCAAGGACCGCGGCCAGGCGAAAGTGGATCGCATCGACCAGGATGAGGTGCAGCGCCTGTGCTCCGTCTACGTGGGCGACAACAAGATGCCCGCGGACGTCGCCGATGAAGACATCCTGGCGCGGCTGCTGGCGCTCAACGCCGCGGCCCACGGTGCTGGACCACACGCACAAGAAGCTGGACGCGGCCGTGCTGGCGGCCTACGGCTGGCCGGGGGGCCTCGATGACCGCAAGATCGGCGATTTGTCGAATTCTCACCTACGAAGTATACTATGTTCCCATGATGGTATCAATCTGTGTTCTACCTGGGATAAGCCATGCGTGTCATCAGTAAGAAACCGCTACGTGAATTTTGGGAAAAGCACGCCGATGCCAAAGCTGCGTTACAGGCATGGTATGAGGATGCGCAACGATTAAAATGGCAAACACCAAGCGATATCAAACGCAGCTATCGCAACGCCAGTATCATCGGTGACAACCGGGTCATCTTCAACATCAAGGGCAACGACTATCGTCTGGTTGTCAAAGTCCATTATGACTGCGGGTATGTGTACGTTCGATTTGTTGGTACGCATCGTGAGTACGACAGCATTGATGCTGAGAGAATTTGAGATCAACCATGACGCTAAAACCAATTCGGAATGACCAGGACTACCGGGCAGCGCTGCAAGCGATCGAGCAGCTTTGGGACGCTGAGCCAGGCACGCCGGAAAGTGACACGCTCGATATCTTGGTGACACTGGTCGAGGCTTACGAAAGGGATCGTTACGACTTGCCGGCTCCTGATCCTATCGCCGCACTGGAGTATTTCATGGAAAGCCGCGGCTGGACGCGCAAGCAGTTGGAGCCGTATATCGGCAGTCGAGGGCGTGTTTCAGAAGTTCTGAGCCGCAAGCGGTCTTTGACGCTGCCAATGATTCGGCGCTTAGAACAGGCCACTGGAATTCCCGGCTCGATTCTGATCCAGCCTTACCCAACTGAACAGGACAATCTCGAACCTCCAGTGCACAAGGCGTCAATAGACCCCTCCTCAAGTACGATGGTCGTATCAGCGCGCCAGGAGCGCTAACGGGGACATGCGATGCGCTCAGCAGGCGGCCGGCGATCCGCGCTTGGAGGCCATCGTCGCGGCCAAGCGAGAGTTGGTGCAGTAACCCTAAGCTTTTTGCTCAAGTGGTCGTTGACCCCGAAACAGAAACGCTGACTTGGCCGAACGGAGCAGACATTGACCCTGACGTGCTTTATCCAGTGACAAGCCGCCATGGAGTCGGGCCGGGGACGCTGAAGAAAACGCAAGCCTGAGGGACGCTTTGCTTTCGTCACAGAACTTGTCGAATTTTCCCCGTGGCAAGCAGTCTTCGCCGCGTATGGCTGGCCGCTGGATGAGGAGATCACACGCATGAATTGGATCACACGTGCGCGCGTCAAAGTGGACCGTGTGGCCTGTCCCTGGTTGATCAAGAAGTTCATTGACCCGGACGCCACGTTTTTCTTCGTCCCCGCCGACCGGGTGCTGGCTGAGGCTGCGCGCCTGGGCGCGATCCCCTTCGACGTCAAGGGTGTCGAGCTGGGCCATCACGGCCAGGCATGTTCGTTTGAGGCAATCCTAGATAAGTACGACCTGACCGGCAACCCGGCCCTGGTGTTGCTGGGTAAGATTGTCAACGGCGCGGATACCGACAACTCACGGTGGAACCAACCCGAGGGGCCGGGCCTGCAGGCGATAGCCGAGGGCTTTCGCCACCTGGACTACGCGGACGATCACGCCATCAACGCCGCGCAGTGGATCGTGTACGATGCGTTGTACGCTTACTGCCAGGAGATGGTGAAGCAAGGCCGGCCCGATGGCGCGTTCAAGAATTGACGTCGGGCTGCTCTTTGCCACGCGTATCACGCGCCTGTTCGCCTATGGCGCGCTGTCGGTCGTCCTGGCGCTCTACCTGGCCGCGATCGGCCTGGACGAGGGGCGCATCGGCCTGCTGTTCACGCTGACGCTGGCAGGCGATGCTGCGGTCACGCTGACCATCACCACCACGGCCGACCGCTTGGGCCGGCGGCGCAGCCTGATGATGGGCGCCGCGCTGATGGCGTTGGCCGGCGCGGCCTTCCTGCTGACTCGGCAGCCCACCCTGCTGCTGCTGGCCGCCATCATCGGCGTCATCAGCCCCAGCGGCAACGAGATCGGCCCTTTTCTGGCAATTGAACAGGCGGGGCTGGCGCAGATTTTGCCGGATGCGCGGCGCACGCAGGTCTTTGCCTGGTACAACCTGGTTGGCTCACTGGCCACGGCCGCCGGCGCCCTATGCGGCGGTCTGCTGGTACAGGCGCTGCAGAGCAGCGGACACTCCGCTGTGAACGCGTATCAGGCGGTCCTGCTGGGCTATGCCCTGTCCGGCCTGCTGCTGACCGCCTGGTTTTTCCACCTGTCGCCGGCCGTCGAGCCTCCCGCCGCGGCTGGGATCGTGTCCGTGCGCCGCCGCTTTGGCCTGCATCGTTCAGGCCGCATCGTCCTGCGGCTGAGCGCCCTCTTTGCCCTGGATGCCTTTGCCGGCGGCTTTGTGATCCAGAGCATCGTTGCCTATTGGTTCTACATCCGGTTCGACTTAAGCCCCGCGACGCTGGGTGCGATCTTCTTCGCCGCCAACATCCTGGCCGGCGTTTCCGCGCTGCTGGCCGCGCGCCTTGCCGCTCGTTTTGGACTCATCAACACGATGGTGATGACACATCTGCCGTCGAACGTGCTGCTCTGCCTGGTGCCGCTGATGCCGACGCTGCCGCTGTCCATCGCCGTGCTGCTCCTGCGCTTCAGCATCTCGCAGATGGATGTGCCGGCGCGCCAGAGCTACACGATGGCTGTGGTCAGCCCGGACGAACGCTCGGCCGCCTCCGGCGTGACCGCCATCGCCCGCTCCGTAGGCGCATCCATTTCGCCGTGGCTCAGCGGGCTGCTGCTCGCCGGCGGCTATTTTGCCGCGCCCTTTCTGCTGGCTGGCGGTTTCAAAATCGCCTACGACTTGCTCCTCTATCGCAGTTTTCGTACGTTCAAGCCGCCAGAAGAAGCGGTTGTCGACGCGTCGTAACGACTTCAGTGCTGCGAACCGCCGCTATGTATCGCCTGTGGTATGCCAACCGTGTAGGCCTGCCTTGATCAGCGGCTAGATGGGCGCAGCGAGTTTTGCAGCAAGTGTAATGGGATTACCAGATGGTGCGAACGTTGGATAGATGTATTTTGTGGTGCCGGCTGATAACAGGCACACCCAGGGTCAAAGCGGTGGCGGCAATGATGCGATCCGGCCTATCGGGCACCTGATCTCGTAAAACGAGGTGGAGGGAGCCGGCCACAGTTTCGTCAAGCGGAACAACTGCCAGCACGGCTTCCTGGCCGCGAACCGCACTCAGCAGACGAGCGAAGGTGTCTACCTGGACGCGTCCTTTCTCGGCCAAGTATACGATTTCCACCAACGTGATCGCAGAGAATGCGATTTGGTCACCATTAGCGGCGGCTTATTCAATGGTGTTTCGGGCGTTGGCAGACAATCGCCCATCAGCATACAGATACCAGATGACGGTGTGCGTGTCGGCGACCGCGCGTATCATCAGATATCCCCCCTCGGGAAGTTGACCCATTCTTCCCGGCGAGCCTCGTCAATCTCCTCGACTGACGGGGCCTGACCCAAGTCGGCCCAGAGACCCCAGAGGGACTTGCCGGGTTTGGGTGGAGCCGAGAGGAGGAGATCGCGCTCGATTTCGGGGGCCATGTGCTCAATTAGGCGAATCTTGTCGTGTAGCGACAGTCTCTTTGCCAGGTCAAACACTTCATTCAGAGTCGCTGTGCTTTGCATGATCCACCTTTATCTCGGAAAAAATGTCCAAGTTCCGGTTCGACAATTCAATTCTACTCCATGATTCGTTTCTTGATAACCGCAGTTTTCTCCACAGAGGAATTGGAAATGGTCAAGAACGGTTGAAATAGTCAACGTGCGCCACGCCGTTTGTTATGCGTTCGTCATGCTCAAAGGCTTGACGCGGCGCTCTTCTGCATGTACAATGTGCATCGTAAAGTGCTTCGGTGCTTTACGAGATCAGGGCAGAGGAGCGGGGGACTTCTGCCCTGGTTTTTTTATGCCTGAAATTCGTCTCCGCAGCCTCACTCTACCGGCGACAGCAGCCGCTGACTCCCGCTGCTCTCGGCGGCCCAGCCATCGTACTTCTCATTCTTGACATGCCACCAGCGCATGCCGTCTACATCCACCGGCGCGTCGGTCAACGACAGTTTGGCGCCGCGGGGCATTTCGCGCAGCAGAGTGGTGCCCTTACCGGGAAACGCGCGCAGGGCCACGCCGTCCGCAGTCACGACCACGGTATCGCCCGCCTGAATGGGCCGATCCACCGGGCGCGGGTCGCCGAGCTGGGCCGCCAGCCAAACCGTCGTGCTGTCACGCTCGGCGATCCAACCGGCCTTGCCGCCGCTGTCCGACACGCGCCACCAACGAAAACCGTCCGCCTCCACCGGCCCTTCTTGCACTGTCACTTTGACGCCCGCGCCAAAGCGGCCAATGCGCCGGCCTTTGGTGGTGGCCGCATTCCGAATGTTGACCCCTTGCGGCGCGACGACGCGCGCGGGCTGGCCGATGCGCAGCGCGCTGCCGGGCAAAGGCGTCGGCGTGAAGGTGGCTGTGGCGTCTGGCGTGGGCGTGACCGCAGCCGTCGGCGTAGCTGACGGCGCGTGCGTGGGTTGGTTGGTCGGTGTGGCCGTCGGCGGGGCTGGGGTAGCAGTCGGCCGCGGCTCGAAGCGCCCGCACGCCAACAGGGGCCAGAGCAAGCACAAGAACCAGGCGGTCAGTTGCCAGCGGCGGCGCAACCGGATATCCGGCGGCCGGGTTTTATCCACCACTGTACTTCACCTTGTAGCCCAGTTCGATCAACAGCGCGCCGGCGCGTTCGCGATGATCGCCCTGGATCTCAATCTCCGGGCCTTTTTCGCCGTCCTTGACCGTACCGCCAGCGCCCAAAGCCTTCTGCAGATTTTTCAGCAGCTCGCGCAACGTCTCCGGGTTGTGGTGCAGCCCGCTGATGACGGTCACGGTCTTGCCCTTGCGCCGTTTGCGGTCGCGGGCCACCGTCGCCGTCTGCTGCTTGGCCGGCTTTTCCGGCGCGGGCGGCGCCGGCATCGGCGTCGGTTCAGGATCTGTCGAATAGACGAGTTTACCCATCACAGTGCGATTGCCTGCACCCAGTAGGTGTGACTCACATCCTTGACCAGGTCGTACAGCATCTCGGGGATCGGCTCATCGGTGCCAAGCACCATGATGGCTTCTCCGCGCGGGCTGTGACGGCCGACGTGCATGAACGAGATGTTGACATCGGCGTCGCCCAGCATCGTGCCGATGCGGCCGATGATGCCTGGCCGGTCGTGATGCCGCGTCAGCAGCATGTGCCCCATAGCCGGGAAATCCACCCAGATGTCATCCAAACCGACGATGTGCGGTTCACCCTGCACCAGCGCGCCGCTGACCTTGCGCGCGCCGCCGCCGTTCATCACCTGCACGCTGATCATGTTCTCATACTGCGAGGCGCGCAGCGTTTTCTGTTCCGTGACATCCAGCCCACGCTGCGCGGCCAGGCGTGCGGCGTTGATGATGTTGACGCGCACGTCCACCACCGACTGCAGCATACCTTTGATGACCGCGGCCGTCACGGATGACAGGTCGTGCTCGGCCAACGAGCCGCTGTAGGTGATGGCGCAAGATTTCAGGTTCTTGCCGCCCAACTGCACGACCACCCGTCCCAGGCGTTCGGCCAGGTCGAGAAACGGGGTGAGGAACGGCAGATCGCGCGGGGCCATCAGCGGCGCGTTGACCGCGTAGCGCGCAGGGCGTCCGGAGAGCACCTCCACCACCTGCTCGGCCACATCCACCGCCACCTGATCCTGGGCTTCGGTCGTTGAACCGGCAATGTGTGGGGTTATGATGACCTTCGGATGGCGCAGCAGAGGGCTGTCAGGCGGCACGGGCTCCTTTTCGAACACGTCGAGCGCCGCGCCCGCGACATGCCCGCTGTCCAGCGCGGCCAGCAGCGCCGTCTGATCAATGATGCCGCCGCGCGCGCAGTTGATCAAGCGCACGCCGGACTTCATAGCCGCCAGCGCATCCGCGTTGATGAAGCGGCTGGTCTCTTCGGTCAAAGGCAGGTGCACGGTGATGAAATCCGCGCGGCTGTAAAGTGCAGCCAGCGAGACCAGTTCTACGTTCAGATTGGCGGCCATCTCGGTGGAAATGTAAGGATCGTAGGCGATGACATCCATAGCCAGCCCCTGCGCGCGCCGCGCCACTTCGCCGCCGATGCGCCCCAGGCCCAGGCAGCCCAGGGTTTTGCCGCGCACTTCGGTGCCCATGAAGCGGCTGCGTTTCCATTCTCCGCTGCGCAGCGAGGCATCGGCCTGTGCGATGTTGCGCGCCAGGGCCACCAGCAGACCCACGGTGTGCTCGGCCACTGAAATGGTATTGCCGCCCGGCGCATTGACGACCAGGACGCCCAGGTTGGTGGCCGCGTCCAGGTCAATGTTGTCCACGCCGACGCCGGCGCGCGCCACCACTTTGAGCTGCTTGCCAGCCGTGAGTACGGCCGCGGTGACCTTGGTCTCGCTGCGCACGAGCAAGGCATCGTACGTGGGGATGATCTCGATCAATTCGGCCGGCTTGAGACCGGTGCGCACGTCTACGGCCAGACCGTGCCTCAACAGCAGGTCAAGCCCAATCGGCGCCAGCGGGTCCGAGACCAGGACCCGGCCGGGGCCACTTGTTCTGAGTGTCTCCATGCGTTCTACAACCTCGTTACAGTCTGTTGTTGTAATGGCTCAGACGGCATGCAGGCGAGCAATTGAAATCGCGCCTGATGGGCGTGGCCGCCGGGCGTCCACCTGCCTGGACGCAATGCCGGTCAGCGTAGGCCGACCTTGCGGCGGAACGCCCTTTCGGCCCGAATTCATTCGGCGGCTGAGCGGTTACGTCTTGTTTTACATCTGCTCTGGCGCGCTCATGCCCATCAGGTGCAAAGTGCGCGCCAGCATGATGCGACAGGCATCTACCAACTTCAGCCGCGCCTGACTCAACGTCGCATCGGCCGGGTCGCTGGAAATGACGCGGCAATCGCGGTAGAAGATGTGAAAGGCGTTAGCCAGTTCTTGTGCGTAGTAGGTCAGATGGTGGGGCGCCAGGTGCCTGGCTGCCATCGCGATGATTTCTGGCAGCTCCAGCATCTTGCGTAAGAGCGCCATTTCCGATGGATGATGCAGCAGGGTCACATCAGCCGCCTCGTCCAGGCTGGTGTGCATCTCTTGCGCGCGGCGCAGGATGCTGCAAATACGGGCATGGGCATACTGCACATAATAGACCGGATTTTCGCTGCTCTGCTCGGCCGCCAGCTTGAGATCGAACTCCATTTCACTCTCGGCTGCCCGCATCAGCAGCAGGAAGCGCACGGCATCGGCCCCCACTTCGTCAACCACTTCGTTCAGGGTCACAATGTCGCCCGCGCGCTTGGAAAGTTTGACCTCTTCGCCGCCGCGCTTCAACTTCACCAGGGCATAGATCGGAATCGTCAAGCGCGCCGGATCCAGGCCCAGCGCGATCATAACGGTTGCCATGCGCGGCACATGCCCCTGGTGGTCCATGGACCAGACATCAATCACGCGCTCGAAGCCGCGCCGCACAAACTTGTCATAATGATAGGCGATGTCCGAGGCGAGATAGGTCGGCTCGCCGCTGCGCCGCACGAGCACCTCATCTTTTTCCGCGCCGGGGAACCGGCTGGCTGCAAACCAGGTCGCGCCATCCTTGTGATAGGTCAAGCCTTCGGTCTCCAGCAGCGCCAGGGCCGTCTCGTACGTGCCATCAAGAAAGAGGGAGCGCTCGGAGAACCAGCGGTCGAAGTGCACGTCGAGGCGTTCCAGGTCCGTGCGCAGGCCTTCCAGCGCCATCTGCAGCGCCAGGTCGGTCAGTTCGGAGATGGCCTGCTCCTCCGGGAGATCGAGATAATGGCGGTCATGGGCTGCGGCCAATTGCGCGCCCCATTCTGCCAGGTAAGCGCCGTGGTAGCCGTCTTCCGGCACGGGCCGGTTGATGCCCAACGCCTGGGCGTAGCGCGCCAGCAGCGACGCGCCGAACTTGCGCATCTGGCTGCCGGCGTCGTTGACGTAAAACTCGCGCTGCACGTCATAGCCGGCGGCGGTCATGACCCGCGCCACGGTATCGCCAAAAACGGCATTGCGGGCGCCGCCAAAGTGCAGCGGGCCGGTGGGATTGGCGCTGACAAATTCCACCTGGATGCGGCGGTTCTGCCCTTCGGTCAGCGTGGCCCAGGCCTCGCCCTGGCGGCGGATCTCGTCCACCTGGCCGGTCAGCCAGTCGTGCGCCAGGTAAAAGTTGATGAAGCCCGGCGCCAGCGCGCTGACGTTAGCCAGCGCGGGATGGGCCATCTGCTGGCTGTGCGCGGCGATGATCTGCGCAATTTGCAGCGGCGTCAATTTTCCGGCGCCCTGGCTGGCGCGCGCCTCATTGACCGGCCGCACCAGCTGCAGGGGCAGCGCCGTGGCCCAGTCGCCCTGTTCCTTGCGCTTGGGGCGTTCGACCACCACAGCGGGCAGGGTCAGCGCGGGCAGCTCCTCGGCCGCCTGCGCCGCGTGCACCGCCGCGACCACGACCTCCGCGAGTTGCTCTGCAATCAATTTCATCAATCCACTTCCTTCTTGTGCTCGCTGGCGCCTCCACGGCTGCCAGCAGCGACTCCAGCTAATCCACGAACGATCAATACAACGCGGTTTCCAGCCAATTTGGCCCTACTTCGACATCTACCTTCAGCGGGATAGAGAGAGCAAAGGCATTGCTCATCACCTCACGCACCAGGGCCACGGCGGCGTCTATTTCAGCCTCAGGCGCTTCCAACACCAACTCGTCGTGCACCTGCAGAATCATGCGCGTCCGCAGTCCGGCGTCGTGTAGACTCTGCGCCAGCCGAATCATCGCCAGTTTGATGATGTCGGCCGAGGTGCCCTGGATTGGCGCGTTGATTGCGGCCCGTTCCAGCGCCTGGCGCACGTTGTGGGGCGTCTGTGCGCCCGGCGCCAGTTCTGGGAAGTAGCGCCGCCGACCGAGCAGCGTCTCGACATACCCCACTTGGGCGGCTTGCACGCGCAGGCTGTCGAGATAGGTCTTCACTTGGGCATAAATTGTAAAGTAACGGTTGATGAACTCCGTGGCTTCGCCAGGCGTCATGCCGGTTTGCTGGGCCAGACCGAACGCGCCCTGGCCGTAGACCAGTCCGAAGTTGACCGTCTTGGCCCGGCTGCGCA
>CAZEPA010000134.1:0-3260 GCA_964513955.1 uncultured Anaerolineae bacterium
GAGCACATCTATTTCCTGCCACTGGAGATTCACCAGGGTTTGGCACTGCATCGCTCGGGTCGCACGATTATTGTCTTGGTCGGAGAGTTTTTCGATCTCCCCGCCGAGGCGCGAAATGGTGTCAGCCAGCTCCTGTGCCTGAGCTTGAAAGAGCCCGAGCTTCTCCCGGTTATCGAATCCGAGCACCCAGTTTCGTCGGTCGCCGACACTTCTACGGTCGTCTTTCTCGTGCCGGGTTTTGCTGTGCTTGACCTGACCCTCACGGGTAATGGCGCGATCAGCACTCCTGAACGACTGAATAGAGTCGACGCACGCGTAATCGAAGCGTTGTCGCAGCTCGGCCTGGAGCCAATCGGCATACGTCCCCTCCTTGACGTTCAGCTTGAGGACGAGCGAATTTGCCCCGATGGGCTTGGCTTGCCAGGTCTCCGGACGGCCAGTCCGGTAATACACCAGGCGCTGTCCAAGATGGGTGCTGTTGATGTGATTCGCCAGCGCCGAATACTGGCGTTCGTCAACCAGGAGTGAGAGCGCAAACCCGTGCAGTACGCGCTCAATAGCCCCCTGCCATTCGGCCTCGTCAGGCTTTACCTCGACGAGTTCACCAACAAAGGGAAGTGCCGACTCCGAGATCCCGATGGCGGCAGCGATGTCTCGACGCATTTCCAGCATGTCCGCCGGAATGTTCGATGGCTGGCGCTGGAGTGCCTGCACCTCTTTCACTGCTTGCGAAAATGCTGCCTCAGCGTCCCTTTTTTCACCTGCCAGGCGGAACTGCTCGGCGCGGCTATCGTCGCTGCGCTGCTCCCAGTTTTCAACCTCCTGCCGTGCGTTGCCCAACAGCTCAGCGAAGGCTTGAGGCAAATCAGGAAGGCTCCAGCCCAGCTTCTTGCACGCATCTTCGGCCTGACCGCGTTTGCGCAGGCGATCCGTGCGCTGGCTCTCCAGCCCCGATTTCTCGGCTTCCCATTGCTCGATCTGATCACCGCCTGCTTCACGGTGCTGTCGCTCCAGATCGCGCAAGATTGCGGCGTGGTTATCCAGCGTGCTTTGACGTCGCCCCACTTCACCTTCTGAACCGTTGGCTTGCACCTCCAGGGATGCCACGTGCTCTTTGAGGAGCTCAATACGGCGAGTCTCACGGTAGCCATCAACCCCCAGCCGAAGCTCATCCAGTCCATTGCGCTGCAGCATCAATGAGTCCCTGCGCTGATGCTGCTCCCGCGCTGGCGCGAGCGTTTGAACCTGCTCGCGAGCCGTGACGACCGCCTGGTGGGCCGCATTGAGCTCTCCAAACTCGCTGACCAAGCGATCCGCCACCTCGAAAGTCTCGGGCTTGTCGAGCATGAAGTCGCGCAGGAAGGTATTTAGGTCGCCGAGGTTCTTGGCCGACTGGGTTTTGTGCAGCAAACGCAGCGCCATTTCGCTCTCGATGCCGAGCAGACGACAGAACCGTTCGCAATAGGGACGAAATTCGTCGCGGGCAAACGCCTCGGGGAAAGACTGTTTGAGCTTTCGTATGTCGAAGTTGGATTGGCCGAAGTCCTCCAGTTCGCGCAGGTCAAAGGCCCGCTCCATGACAAGGTAGTGGCGTTTGACGTCGGTGCTGCCGTTCGCATTGCCCCGCAGCCAGAACACCTGAACCAGCACCACAGACTGACCCAACGCATTTTGGTAGGTCAGCGCCAAGGCAGACCAGGTCGTCCCCGCGCGCAGGTAGCGTGTCGCGATCTCTCCCGACTCCCCATCCTTCTGTTCAGCCCACGCGCCACGTATGTAGGTGACGAGGTTGCGGTCACGGCCACTGCGGTCCGCCTCGCGCGCAGCCGCGTTGAAATCGATCCATCGAGGTGGTGTCAGCAACGCCGAAAATGCATCGAGCAGCGTCGACTTCCCTGCGCCGGATCGACCAACAAACAGAAAACCTCGCTCGCTGATCGGCACGTCGTGCAGGCCGGAGAAAGTACCCCAGTTGTAAACCTGCAGACGGGTCATCCTAAACTGCTCGCGGGCGAACAAGGAGGCGGTTTGGGGTTCCGGGATCATTGGTCGGCATCCTCATCAGCTTCAGTCTGAACCAGTTGCGCTGGTGTCTCTCCGGCCGCCATGCGCTGATACAGGTGCGTCAGCGCTTGTATTTCCTCTGCCGAGAAGAGGAGCTTCAGCGTCGGCGAAATCTCGAAGCGATCCTCGCTCGAGCGAATTTTCTGCAGGATGCTGTGCTTCTTGATCTTCTCGATGGAGGCGTGGACCCGTTTCACGAACCCCGCACGGTCGGTGTTGGCGGCGCGCTCATACAGGGAGAGGAACTCCGTGATCTCGTCTGTCGACACCACTGCACGGTCGCCTTGCGAGTCCGCCTGGGTCAATCGCTGGCGAAGGTGGAGCAACAGAATGGAGTCAATGAACGTCAGCTGGGCGCGACGCAGCAGGAGGGGCACTTCGAGGTCGCCGGTATCTGCCTGGCGCGTGAAGGCGACTTGTACATCTCGGTCGATAACCAGTTCGAGAAACAGCTCGGCAAGGCGCCGACGTATCACCGCTTCGTCTCGTACCAAGATCGGCCAGAGTTTTGGATGCCGACGTCCATCGAGCGACGGCCCTGCCAGCAGTTGCACCAAGGCGCGCCGGGTATCCAATGCCAACTCGCCGCTGTCGCCCAGGAACAGGGTGTTGGCAGGCGCCTGAGCAGCATCGGGTGCTTGTGCTTCGGCTGGCATTGCCGATTCGTCGTTCTCAGACCAGGTCATTGGCCCGCTCCCTCAAAAAGAAGATCTTTGGAATTCGGGCGCTACGACGCTCGTCGTCGCCTCCAACCCACCCTACGGTTTCACTGTGGTCGGCTTTGAACCCATGCCGACTGCCCAACGCAAGCAGGCCGACGACGCTGCCCAGCCCCTGTGCAGCGGGGAACTGCTCCAGCACGTCGGAAATCGATGCCTGGGAGCGTTGCTCCAAAACTGCCAGCACGTTGGCCTTCAGTGTTCGGAAGTCGATCTCGGACTGTGCGACCAATTCGCTCACAGACTCCAGGTCGATGGGCGGCGCATCCCCTTCAGCCATCTGCCCAGGCAATGCTTGCAGGGATGGGTCGTGCAGAACCCATTGAGACAAGGAGCGCAACCGACTGCTCGTGAGCTCAAGCGTGTACTGGAGGGTTTCAGTGGCCCTGACTTCATCCTTCAGGGACAGTGCTGCGCGCTGGGCGTCTTTCAGCAGGTGATTGAGTCGGCGTTGCTCGAGGTACTCACGACTCTGGA
>CAZEPA010000134.1:3360-9342 GCA_964513955.1 uncultured Anaerolineae bacterium
GCGTCTTTCAGCAGGTGATTGAGTCGGCGTTGCTCGAGGTACTCACGACTCTGGACGAAGTGCTTCAGGCTGCGCGCGAAGGTCTGGAGCACCTCGTGAACCATGCCACCCTGCTCGAGAAGAGTTCGCGTCAGCCGCAGAAGGAATCGTCGCTCCTTGGCTTCGAGCTGCCCCACGAACTCCCGCGACATCACGCTATCCAGCGCTTGATCAAGCGTTGCGGCCTGTTCTGGGTCCGTAAGCAATCGCCAGAAAGCGGAGAAAGTCCTTCCGGCGTCACTCTCTGAAATCAGGTCGATTCCGGCGAACAGCGAATCCAGCACATCTCCACGATTGCCATCGTTGTCCATGATGCGTTCACGCAGATCGCGATTGAGCTGGTCGAACTGATCGCGGACACGGCGGAAATCACCTGCCAGATCATCGGCCAGCGTGATGATCTCCCGCGTGCGCTCGAGCGCCGTTGTATGGGGCAGCACGCGCATCTGCCCTTTCTGGATGGCGTCAATCTCCTTGTCGATGCGCGCTTGCTCGGCCATGAGCCGGTCGATGCGGCGGAATTTGTCAGTGTCGGTGTCCTCGGCAAGTCGGGCCAAAGCCTCGATGACGAGCGTCAGGCGGCTTTCGGTCGCGGCGGAGTGCGGCTGTGTCAGGCCAGAGACAAACCGAATGGCTTCGACGGCCGCCGTGGAGAGTTCATATTCCTCTTCTGAAGCCCCAGCCGGGAAGCGTCGCTCCAAGAACCCATCGGCGAGCCAGCTGGCGACATACGCCTGTGCCGTTTGGGGAAAGTCTTCGCCTTGGGCGCGCAGCTCTTCCAGATCCCTTGCGATGCGTTCGTGAAAAATGGAGGCAGGGAGGCTTCGCTCGCTCTCATACAGATGAGATTGAAGCAGGCCAATGACGGTAGGCCCGGTAGTCGAGGCAAGCAGACGCCACAGCGGCTGCGCCCGCATGCGCCGGTAGGTCGCGATGGCTTTGTCTGCTTTCACTCCCGTGCTCCAAAGTGCGGGCATTGCCCATCATGTGGTAATCACAATGCAACGCATACAAGAATCATAAACATTGCATTGCCACATTCTAGAGCAGCTTATATACTTACCGCAACAACCCGCACAAGCATTCGTTAACCCGATAGAGCACTCAGGAATGCCCAAAGACCAACTTGCAGAACTGACCCAGCCTCAGCGCGACCGGCTCGCGTTCATTGAGCTGCGTGTGCGCTTCGTGGGGGAGATTCGTCGGCAGGACCTGGTTGCGCGGTTTGGCATCCAGTCCGCAGCGGCAACTCGGGATTTGGCGCTCTATAAGGAGTTGTCTCCAGGCAACATCGACTATGACCCAAAAGGCAAGGCCTACGTCCTGGGACCGGACTTCCGCCCCATCTTCGACTTTCCTCCGGAGCGGGTGCTGTCTTGGTTGACGCAGGGCTTTGGTGACGGCGAGCCGATGCGGCTCAAGGCGTGGGTGGCCAGCGAAAGCCCCTCACGGCTTACGCACCCGGATCTGGATGTGCTGGCAAGCGTGACCCGGGCGATCCATCTGGAGTGTCCGCTTGGCGTTGAGTACTACTCCATATCTAGCGGCTGTACTGAGCGGGAAGTCGTCCCCTTTGCGCTGATCGACAACGGCCTGCGCTGGCATGTCCGCGCCTTCGACCGGAAGTCCCAGGAGTTCCGGGATTTCGTCATCACCCGAATCAAGAACCCTGTCGTGCTCAAAGGGCAGCCGGTCGCAGCCCATGAGATGAGCGATCAAGACATTCAGTGGACCCGGATTGTCGAGTTAGAGCTGATTCCACATCCAGATCAGCCCCGTCCAGAGATCACTCAAATGGATTACGCGATGACGGGCGGATCAATACGGATGCGTGTTCGCGCCGCTGTAGCTGGCTACATGCTGCTGCGCTGGAGCGTGGACTGCTCACCCGACCACCGTCTCAAGGAAGAACAGTACCGTCTATGGCTCAGCGATCCGCTGGCGCTGTACGGCGTTGAAAACGCCAAGCTGGCTCCGGGCTACCAAGCCCCGAGCAGCCCAAAGAAACGATAGGGATGAACAAACGCAATGGCCAAGACACTTGAAGCCCACGACAAACTGATCCGGGAGATCTTCGAAGGCAGCTACCAGTTCGAGATTCCAGACTACCAGCGCCCCTACGCCTGGACAACCGAGCAGGCCACAGAGCTGTTCGATGATCTGTACTCGGCGATGCAGGACGCGCGTGTCTCGGGGGCCAGCAGCCAATACTTCCTGGGCAGCATCGTTCTAATCAAGAACGACCGGGACCCGAAGTCATCGGTGGTCGACGGCCAGCAACGCCTGTCTACGCTCACGATGCTGTTCGCCGTGTTGCGCACCGTGATGCCGGACGCGGCAGACGACATCACTGACTTCCTCTACAAAAAGGGCAAGGTCAGTCTTGGCGAGAAAAACGAGTACCGCCTAACCGCCCGCGAGGAAGATGCCGACTTCTTCCGCACCAATATTCAGGAGCCGGGTGGCATCGCACAGTTGGTCGCCAGTACGGACAAGCTGAAAGACAGCCGTCTGCGTTACCGTGAAAACGCCACGCTGCTGCTCGAAAAGGCCAAGGCGCTTCCGCCTGCCGACCTCATTGCGCTGTGGCAGTTCCTCGCCAACGACTGCTCGCTGGTTGTCATCTCCACGCCCGACCTCGAAGCCGCATACCGCATCTTCTCCGTACTCAACAATCGGGGACTCGACCTCGCGCCCATCGACATCATCAAGGCCCAGGTGCTGGGCCTGATCCGCACTACGGCAGGCGACGTCAAGAGCCGCGCCTACGCAAAAGAGTGGAGCCGGATCGAGAGTTCGCTGGGCCGCGACGCCTTCGGTGACCTGTTTGGCCACATCCGCAGCATCTACGCCAAGAAGAAGCAGAAGTACATCCTGGTCAAGGAGTTCCAGGAGCACGTCACCGAGTACAAGACCCCCATCGACCTCGTCGACAAGGTCATCAAACCCTATGCCGAAGTGTGGGACTTCGTGCGCGATGCCGACTTCGAAGCCACCGAACACGCCGAGACGATCAACGAACACCTGTCTTGGCTCAACCGCGTGGACTTCAAGGACTGGGTGCCCCCGGCACTGGTCTACTTCAAGCGTTTCCGGCAGCAACCCAAACTGCTCGCAGAGTTTTTCCAGTCACTAGAACGCCTGACCTATTTCCTGTTGGTCACCAAGGTGGGCATCAACGAGCGCATCGAAACCTACGCTGCGCTCACCAAGGAAATTGAACCGGAGACCTTCAAGGGGGATCTGGCTGCGCTCACCACGCTGACACTGACAGACGCGCAAAAGCGCAAGTTCGTCGCGGCACTCGATGGAGACGTGTACGACGATCTGCCCAAGGCACGGATGGCGCTGGTCTTGCGCCTTGAGTCCTTGGTGCGCGCCCCCGGCGTGCAGCTTCAAGATGCCGTGTCTCTGGAGCACGTTCTGCCGCAAACCCCGCCCGACGGTTCGGACTGGATCAAGTGGTTCCCGGATGAAGACGAGCGCGACGGCTGGACGCACCGTCTGGCCAATCTGGTTCCGCTGGATAGGAACAAGAACTCGTCTGCCAGCAACTACGACTTTGCCAAGAAGAAAGACGCCTACTTCAGAGGCAAGGGCACCGCATCACCATTCGTGCTGACGCAGGAAGTTAGATCGGAAAGCGAGTGGACGCCCACGCTGCTGACTGCACGGCAAAAGCGCCTTGTAAACGTATTGAGCACGCATTGGAATCTTGAGATTGCAGCTGACAACAGCCTTCCTGCTGCTGCGGTAACGGCGGGAGGTTTGACATCGTGAGCAACAACAAAGAACTCGAACGCGCCGAGCTGCACAAAACCATCTGGCGCATCGCCAATGACCTGCGCGGCAGCGTCGATGGATGGGACTTCAAGACCTACGTTCTCGGGATGCTGTTCTACCGCTTCATCTCCGAGAACCTGACCAGCTACCTCAATGAGCAGGAGCGCCGCGCGGGCACCCCGGACTTCGACTACGCAAAACTCTCAGATAACGATGCCGAATTCGGTCGCGCCGAGACGGTGAAGGAAAAAGGCTTTTACATCCTTCCGTCCGAACTGTTTGCCAACGTGCGCGCCCGCGCCCGGCATGACGCCAACCTCAACGAAACACTCTCCCGCATCTTTGCCGACATCGAGGGCTCGGCCACGGGCAGCGATTCCGAGGACGACATCAAGGGCCTGTTCGATGACCTCGATGTCAACAGCAGCAAGCTCGGCCCCACCGTGGCCAAGCGCAACGAAAAACTGGTCAAGTTGCTCGACGCCATCGGCGACCTGCCGTTGGCCAGCAACGATGGCGGGTTTACGGAAAACACCATCGACCTGTTCGGCGACGCCTACGAATATCTGATGCAGATGTACGCCTCCACCGCTGGCAAGTCGGGCGGTGAGTTCTACACGCCGCAGGAGGTCTCCGAACTGCTGGCCCGCATCACCGTGGTCGGCAAAAGCGAGGTCAACAAGGTCTACGACCCCGCCTGCGGCTCCGGCTCGTTGCTGCTCAATTTCGTGAAGGTCTTGGGTCATGACGCGGTGCGCCAGGGCTTCTACGGGCAGGAGATCAACCTGACCACCTACAACCTGTGCCGGATCAACATGTTCCTGCACGATGTGAACTACGAAAAGTTCCACATCGCCCATGGCGACACGCTTACCGATCCAGCGCACTGGGATGACGAGCCGTTTGAAGCCATCGTCTCCAATCCGCCGTACTCGATCAAATGGGATGGCGATGCCAACCCGCTTCTCATCAACGATCCGCGCTTTGCCCCTGCGGGTGTGCTCGCCCCCAAGAGCAAGGCCGACCTCGCCTTTACCCTGCACATCCTGAGTTGGCTGGCGGTCAACGGCACGGCGGCGATTGTCGAGTTTCCCGGCGTGCTCTATCGCGGTGGTGCGGAGCAAAAAATCCGCCAGTACCTCATCGACAACAACTATGTCGATGCCGTGATCCAGCTGCCGCCCGACCTGTTCTTCGGCACCACAATTGCCACCTGCATCATCGTCCTGAAGAAATCCAAGCACGATAACGCTACGCTGTTTATCGATGCCAGTGCCGAGTTCGTACGCAGCGGCAACAAGAACAAGCTACTGCCCGAACACCAGCAAAAAATCCTCGATGCCTTCATCGGCCGCCAGAGCATTGAGCACTTCGCACGGCTGGTCGAGAACGGCGATATTGCTGCCAACGGCTACAACATCGCCGTGTCCAGTTACGTTGAGCAGAAAGACGAGCGCGAGGCAGTGGATATTCGGGTACTCAACGCCAAAATCAGCCGTATCGTGGCACGGCAAGCAGAGTTAAGGGAGCAGATCGATGCCATTGTGGCCGATCTGGAAGGAGAATAAGTATGAGCCAGATCGACGACCTGATTGCAAAGCTATGCCCAAACGGCGTTGACTTCAGGGCTATTGGTGACTTCGGCGAACTGGTACGCGGCAACGGAATGCCGAAGGCCGATTTCGTGGAGTCTGGGGTTGGGTGCATCCATTACGGACAGATTTACACCTATTACGGCATCTGGACAGCGGAGACAAAGTCCTTTGTCCCGGCAGAAAAAGCCGAAAGACTCGCCAAGGTCGATCCTGGCGATCTGGTGATTACCAATACCAGCGAGAACATCGAGGATGTTTGCAAGGCGGTTGCGTGGATCGGAGAAACGCAGATCGTCACGGGCGGGCATGCCACGGTCCTGAAGCACGACCAAGATCCGAAATACCTCTCTTACTACCTGCAAACACCACACTTTTTCGCAGAGAAGAAAAAGCACGCGACAGGCACGAAGGTCATCGACGTTTCGGCAAAGAGTCTTGCAAAAATCAGAATTCCAGTTCCGCCGCTTGAAGTGCAGCGCGAGATTGTGAAAGTGCTTGATACCTTCACCCAGCTGGAGGCGGAGCTGGAGGCGGAGCTGGAGGCGGAGCTGGAGGCGGAGCTGGA
>CAZEPA010000135.1:0-9329 GCA_964513955.1 uncultured Anaerolineae bacterium
CGACCTGGTCAGCCTGGGGGTCAACCGCCTGAGCATGGGCGTGCAGAGCTTCGACGATGCCGAGTTGGCTTTCCTGGGGCGGATTCACAGCGCAGACGACGCGGAAATCGCCTTCGCCAGCGCGCGCGCGGCCGGCTTCCGCAACATCAGCCTCGACTTCATCTTTGGCCTGCCGCAGCAGCAGCCGGCCACCTGGGACCGAACCTTGCAGCGCGCGCTGGCGTTGGCGCCAGAGCACCTTTCGCTCTACAGCCTGATCGTGGAGGATGGGACGCCCCTGGCAGACTGGGTTCACAGCGGGCGGACGCCCGCGCCCGATGAAGACCTGGCGGCCGACCTGTACGAGATGGCGCAGGCGCGCCTGGCGGCCGCGGGCTATCAGCAGTATGAGATTTCCAACTGGGCGCAGCGCCATCCCACGGGCGACAACGTTCAGAGTCAGCACAATTTGACCTATTGGCGCAACCGCGATTACCTGGGCTTTGGGCCGGGCGCGTTTTCCGGCGAACAGGGCCGCCGCTGGTCGAACCTGCGCAGCCCGGCCGAGTATATTCGGCGCGTCAACGCCGGCCAGCCGGTGCTGGATTGGCAAGAAGAAGCCACGCCCGCGCTCGCCAGGGGCGAGACCATGATGGTGGGGCTACGCCTCCTGGATGAAGGGGTCAACCGCGCCTCGTTTCGGGCGCGCTTCGGCCTGGATGTGACCGAGGCATATCCCGACATCGTGGCAGAGCTGACCGCGGCCGGCCTGATCGAAGTCACCCCGGACTGTGTCCGCCTGACTCCCGCCGCCGTCTTGATTGGCAACCGGGTCTTTGCCCGTTTCTTACCAGGTTGACCTGGACACTTTGTGTGAGCCATCCAGTTTAGGAGACATCATGGATAGTCAACTGTTGAAAGAGCGCCTGGCCGGCGCGTTTGTGGCCCTCATCACGCCCTTCACCGCCGCGGACGACGTGGATCATGTCGCCCTGGGCCGTAACGCGGCCTGGATGCTGGCCCGCGGTCTGGACGGCATCCTCCTGCTTGGCTCCACCGGCGAGCAAGTCCACCTGAGTGAGTTCGAGCGCGCCTTGGTGCTCGATGTGGGGCGGCAGCATATACCGACCGACCGCGTCATGATCGCAGGCACCGGTCTCTCTGGCACGCGGCAAACCATCGAAGAGACGAAACAGGCTGGCCGCGCCGGCGCCGATGTCGCCCTGGTCGTGACGCCCAGCTACTACCAGAAAGCCATGAACGCGGCCAACCTGGTCAATCACTACCGCGCGGTGGCCGACGCCAGCCCTATCCCGATCATGCTCTACAGCGTGCCGCCCATCGTCAATGTCACGCTGCCCGCCGAGGCGGTGGCGGCCCTGGTTGGACATCCCAACATCATTGGCATGAAGAACAGCGGCGGTGATCCGCAGGTGGCCGGCCTCTACCGTGAGGCCACGGCCGGCCACGACTTCATCATCCTCGGCGGTTCGGCGCACGCTGCGCCTGGCTTTCTGTTGACCGGCCTGGTGGATGGCGTGATCCTGGCCGCGGCCAATGTGCTGCCCGAAGCCGCGGCCGACTTGGTGCAAGCAGCCCGAGCCGGCGATATCGCCGCTGTGCGCCGCGCCGGCGAACTGCTGCGCCGCGTCAGCGAAACCGTCGGCCGGCACGGCATCGCCGGCTGGAAGGCTGGCCTGGCTGCCCGCGGCCAGGTGGGCGGATTGGCGCGTTTGCCGCTGCGTAATCTCAACGACAGCGAGCGCCAGCAGGTCGCGACCTGGACGAACGAGTTGGTCGCGGCTCTGTAGGTCCCCGGACTCTCGGCCGGACGGCGTCCTCATCGCCGGAGGCGTGACCTACGACCGGCCGATGTCGTCACACAGAAGGCGTAACCGACAAAAGAGGTTTTATGACCGAGACAAAACAAGAACGTTCTCCCCGCGTCAATCCGCTGAGCGGTATGAGCCAGTTCCGCCGTTTGTTTGCGTTTGTGCAACCCTACCGCAAGCGCCTGGCCGTGATGTTGGTGGCCGTGGTTCTCGGCAGCATTCTGTCCCTGGCCGGACCGTACGCACTGCAATTCCTGATTGACGCGGTTTTCAGCCGCAACGACGCCGCGCTGCTCAATCGCATCACCCTGATCCTGATCGGCATCTTTGCCCTGCAAAGCGTTGTCTACTTCGTGCGCGCCTATCTGCTCTCAACCATTGGCGAACGCGTGCTGGCCGATATGCGCGTGACGCTTTTTGAGCATCTGCAGCGCCTGTCTCTCAGCTTCTTCAACGAACGTCGCACCGGTGAACTGGTCAGCCGCCTAACCAACGACGTCACCACGGTGCGCAGCGTCGTCACCTCGGACATCTCCACGGCGCTGTCACAGGCGCTGACCTTTGTGGGCGCGTTCATTCTGATTATCGTCACGAATTGGCGCTTGACCCTGTTCATGTTGGCGCTGATTCCGCTGGTGATGGTGGTCGCCATCCTGTTTGGCCGCCGTCTGCGCAAGCTCTCCACCGCGGTGCAAGATCAACTCGCCAATGCCACCACGATCCTGGAGGAATCCATCGGCGGCGTGCGCGTGGTGCAATCGTTCACGCGTGAAGCCTACGAAGTGGGACGCTTCCGGCACAGCATCCAGCAAACGCTGGTCCTGGCCTTCAAGCGCATTCGCCTCAGCTCGCTTTTCGGTCCCCTGGCTTCCTTCATGGGTTTTGCGGCCGTGGTCTCCGTTTTTTGGTTTGGCGGGCACGAGGTGTTGGCCGGCCGCTTAACCGCCGGGCAGCTGCTGATGTTCCTCATCCTGACGCTGACCATTGCCGGCTCCATCGGCCAGTTCAGCGGCCTGTGGACCGGCCTGCAAGAGGCGCTTGGCGCCAGCAAGCGCCTGTTTGAAATCCTGGACGCGCAGCCCGACATTGCCGATGCGCCGGGCGCGGCGCCGCTGCCCTCAGTGGTAGGGCGCATCACATTCGACGGGGTCTCGTTTGCCTACAAGGATAACCCCGGCGCGGCCATTCTCAACGACATTAACCTGGATGTGCAGCCCGGCGAGGTATTGGCGTTGGTCGGCCCCAGCGGCGCAGGCAAGACCACGATGGTCAACCTGATTCCGCGCTTCTATGATCCTACGGCCGGCCGCATCTGTGTGGACGGGCAGGACATCCGCGGCGTGCAGGTCAAAAGCCTGCGCGATCAGATCGCCATTGTGCCGCAGGAGACGCTGCTGTTTGGCGGCGCCGTGCGTGAGAACATCCTCTACGGCCGCCTGGAAGCAAGCGAAGCCGAGATGATCGAAGCCGCCCGCGCCGCCAACGCGCACGACTTCATTACGCAGCTGCCGAACGGCTATGAAACCGTGGTCGGCGAACGGGGCGTCAAGTTGAGCGGCGGCCAGCGGCAGCGCATCGCCATTGCGCGCGCGATTCTCAAAGACCCGCGCATCCTCCTGCTGGACGAGGCGACCTCATCGCTGGACAGCGAGAGCGAGGGGCTGGTGCAAGAGGCGTTGGAGCACCTGATGCGCGGCCGCACCAGTGTGGTCATTGCGCATCGCCTTTCCACCATTCAGAACGCGGATCGCATTGCCGTCCTGGAAGAGGGGCGCCTGGTGGAGCTTGGCACGCACGACGAACTGATGACGCTGGATGGCTTGTACGCGCGCCTCTACCGTATGCAGTTCAAATTGGACGAATCGCCAGTCGCGGCCCTCCCGGAAAATGGGCATGAAGAAGCGGCCGCCGCACCCCGGCGACGTTCCTTCAACTTCCTCGCGGGCCTGACCTGAAAACAAGCCGCGGATGAACACGGATCGCCACGGATGGCCTGTTATCATCCGTAGTCGTGCCCCCGGGCATGAGTAACTGACCTGAAATTCGTCGTTGCGCGCCAGCCTGAATTGCCAGCGCGCAGGTAAAGAAACTGAGCGATGCCGGTCATTACGATTTCTCAACAGTTTGGCAGCTACGGCGATGCGGTCACGGAGTTGGTCTGCAACAGATTAGGTTACCGGAGCCTGGACACGCACCTGATGTGGGGCCTGGCTGCGCAGGCCGGCCTGAAGCTTGAGAAGGTGATGACCTTGTCTGAAGATCGTTATCGGCCGCGTACGAGGATGGAGCGTTTCTCTCGACACCTGCCGCCATACACAAGGCATCCTGTGATGTGGGCCGAGTATGGCGCGGCGATCGGCCGCGAACTCCTGGCGGCAAAGTCGGTCATCCAACTGATTCAGGCTGCATACGAAAAAGACAACATCGTGATTGTAGGCCGCGGCGGGCACGTGGTGCTGCGTGATAAACCAGACGCACTCCACGTGCGGCTAATTGCACCGTTGACCCTGCGCATTCGACGCCGCCAGCTGCGCGGATTGACCATCGAGGCGGCGCGTGCGCAGGTGATTGCGTACGATCGAGCCGCGGCCGAGTTCATCCAACGCTACCACGGCGTAGACATCGCCGATCCCACCCTTTACGATTTAGTCATCAACACCGGCACGCTGCCTTTACCAGCCGCGGCCGATCTGATCATCGGCGCGCTGGCTGCTCTACCGACACGAGCCTGACGCAGTCACAACGTTTTTCATGATGGACTGCTGCCGGCCGCCGCGGCTACCGCGCCGCTGACCACGAGCTGGCGCGCGGCCTCAATCAACGGATACATCACCACGTCGGCGGTCACGAAGGGCACGTGCTGGCGCAGCAAGGCATAAACCGGCGCGGTGCCGCGGCCCAAGGCTGCGGTCGGCCCCAGCACGCGGCGGCGGAAGTCAATCCCCTGGGCCGCGGCCAGCAATTCCATCGCCAGGATAGACTCCAGGTTGCGCAAGATGCGCCGCGCCTGACGGCCAGCAATCGGCCCGTTGCTCACATGATCTTCCACATTGGCCGAGGTTGGAATTGTGTCCGCACTGGCTGGGTGAACCAGGGCTTTATTCTCGCTGCACAGGGCGGCCGCTGTGTACTGCACCAGCATGAAGCCGCTGTTCAGGCCGCCATCGAGGGTCAAGAAGGGCGGCAGCACATGCCCGTTGCTGTCCGCATCCAGCAGGCGGCTCAGGCGGCGCTCCGACATGTTGCCCAGTTCGGTCAGCGCCAGGCCCAGGTAATCGAACGCGATGGCGAGCGGCTCGCCGTGAAAATTGCCGCCGGAGATGACATCCACCGCGCCCGTCAGTTCATCTACGAAGATCAGCGGGTTGTCCGTGGCGCTGTTTAGCTCAATCTCCACGACCCAGCGCGCGTACTTGATGGCATCCTCGCAAGCGCCGTGCACCTGGGGAATGCAGCGCAGGGTGTAGGCATCCTGCGGATCAATCGGCGTGTGCCGGTGCGGCGGCACGAAGTCCGCGCCTGGAGCGGTCGCGGCCTCTTGGGCCGCGGCTGGCCTGCGGTCGCGGGTAAATTCGGATCCAGCCAGCAGCGCGCGCAGGCGGGCCGCGCATTCCACCTGGCGCGGGTGCGGCCGCGCGGCATGGATACGCGCATCGAAGGCGCGGGTGGTGCCGTGCAGCGCTTCCAACGACAGGCAGCCAGCCATGTCGGCCACGCGCGCCGCGTTCTCAGCCTCGGCTACGGCCAGACAGCCGAGCGCGGCCATTAGGCTGGTGCCATTGGTCAAGGCCAGGCCCTCTTTGGCTTGCAAGATCACCGGCGCCAGGCCTGCGCGCGCCAGCGCGGCGGCGCCGGGCATGATACTGCCCTGCACCTCCGCTTCGCCCAGGCCGATCAACACCAGGCCAACGTGCGCCAGCGGCGCCAAGTCGCCGGACGCGCCCAATGATCCCTGGCGCGGCACCACCGGATGCACACCGCGTTCCAGCATGCGCAGCAGCAGCTCGATGACTTCTGCCCGGATGCCAGAATACCCCAGCGCCAACGTGTTGGCGCGGATGAGCATCATCGCGCGCACCACCTCGGTGGTGAACGGCGCGCCTACGCCCACGGCGTGGCTCATCAGGATGTTGCGCTGCAGTTGGGTTGTTTGTTCAGGTGAAATCAAAATGCTTTTGAACGCGCCGAAGCCCGTGGTGATGCCATAGACGATTTGCTCCTGCGCAACTATCGCCTCCACCGCGGCGTGGGCGCGTTGAATACGATCGTGCGCGGCGTCGCTCAGGCGCAGATGCAGCGTTCCTGGCGCGGCGCGCGCCGCCTGCACCACGTGCGCAATCGTCAGCGATTGTCCGTCGAGCACGAGTTCGAACATACCAACAGTCATAGCAGGTGAGAGCCTCCGTGATTCCAAATTCAGCGCCGATTGCATTCCATTTTACCACACATTTTTACCACACATTTACCACACACGAACCCCCGCAAGAGCCGTGAGCCTATTGCCAACTCAGGCAGCAAGTTGCCATGCGCCGCGTTTTCAGGTATCATGACGCAGCCCCCTACCTATCCCAACAGCCCAGCAAGAGGGAAGTATCGGCATGAAAATCCTAGTTGTGGGCACCGGCTTTGTTGGCCTTACCCATGCGGCCGTGTGTTCTGAATTTGGACATCTGGTTTATGCCTATGACATTGACCAGACACGCATCGCGGCCTACCAGAGCGGCGACCGACAGCGCATCGAGCGTTACGTCAACGAGCCAGAACTGGCCGATGTCGTTACCGAGAATCTGAATCACCATTTGTTCTTTGTATCAGAGATCGAACCGATCCTTGAAGGCACGCAGGTGATCTTCTTGTGTCTCCCCACGCCGCCGCTGCGCAGCGGCGCCACCGACTTGAGCTACTATCTGAAAGCCGCCCATCAATTGGGTGAGCTGCTGGCCAACCGCCGGGATCAGCGTCGCGTGGTGCTGGTGAACAAGAGCACGGTGCCTGTGGGTACGGCGCGCAAGCTGCAGAAAGTATTGCAGGAGCATCACGTGCCGAACTTCGGCGTGGCTTCCAACCCGGAGTTCCTACCCGAAGGCAATGCGGTTGAACGCTCGCGCAAGCCCGATCGCGTGGTCGTTGGCGCGGATACCAGCGAAGATTTCACCATGCTGCGCCATGTCTACCCGCAGTTCGTCAATCATGTACGCATTCGCTATATTGAAACCACCCCAGAGACAGCCGAGGCCATCAAGTACGTGTCCAACACGCTGCTCCTGACCTACGTCTCCTTTTGGAACGGGGTCGGCGCGCGCCTGGCCGAAACGTTCGACAACATTGACATGGCGCAGCTCAAGCTCGGCGTGACCGCAGACGAGCGCATTAGCAAATGGGGATCGTATGTCAGCAACGGCGCGGGCGGCAGTTGTTTTGGGAAGGATATCCAGTCACTGACCTACCAGTTGAGTCGTCGCGGCCGGTCCACGGATCTCCTGCGGGCCGTATACCAGATCAACGAATTCCAAAAAAGTTACCTGGTTGATCGCGCCGTGCACGAAGCGCACTTCAGCTTCAACCACAAAACCGTGGCCTTACTGGGACTGGCTTTCAAGAAGCATACCAATGATATCCGTGACTCCTCTGCGCTCAAGGTGGTGGATGGCCTGCTGGCATTGGGCGTCAAGGCCATTCGCGCCTATGATCCGCTTGCCACGGAAGAAGCGCAGCACCACTTCGACCCACGGCGTAACCACTTGTTCGAAAAGATAAGCTATCACAGCAGCGCGCACGTGGCCCTGGAAGGCAGCGACGCCCTCTTCATCTCCACCGACTGGGAGGAGTTTCGCGGCATTTCCAACGACATCGAACATACGTGCCATCCGCCCTATCTGATCATTGACGGCCGACGCATGATTTCTGACTTTGCCGAATTGGTCGCTCGCGGTTATACCTACCTGGCTGTTGGCTCGCCCGTACTGCAGCCTAACGCCCCCGCCTCTCCGCCCGAGGCGGAAAACGAAGAAGCGGACGAAGAGTAGGGGCACCGTTGCGGGCCTACCATCCCTGAATGACGAGGAGGAAGACACATGCCGGGCAAGTACTTCGACGATTTGACCGTGGGCACGCGCATCCAACACAGCCTGGGGCGCACGGTGACAGAAATGGACAATGTGCTTTTCAGCGCCCTGACGATGAACCCCCAGCCACTGCACCTGAATGCGGATTTTGCCAGCCGCACGGCGTTTGGGCAGCGCATTGTCAACGGCATCTTCACGATGGGCCTGGTGGTTGGCTTGACCGTGTCCGAATTGACAGAGGGCACCATTGTGGCAAACCTGTCGTATGAGCGGGTCACGCATCCGCGCCCGGTTTTTCATGGCGACACCATTTACGTGGAGACAGAAGTGTTGGAGATGCGGGATTCTGTCTCGAAGCCCGACCGCGGCTTGGTGCGCTTGCGTCACACAGGCAAGAATCAGGCCGGTGAGGTGGTGATCGAATTGGAACGGACGGTGCTTTTTCTGAAGCGGCCTGGGTGAGCTGACCCAGCAAAGCAAAATTAGACATGAAAGGAAGAAGAACATGAAAGTTGGAGTTCTAGGCGCCGGGAATATCGGCGGTACGCTGGGCAAGCGGTGGGCGCAGGCTGGTCATACGGTTCAGTTTGGCGTACGTGACGCGACAGACCCCAAGGCGCAGGCGTTAGTCAGCGGATTGGGCGCGCAGGCATCGGTTGCGACGCTGGCGGAGGCCATTGCCTTCGGTGACGTTGTGGTCTTTGCTATTCCGGGCGGCGCGATGGAGGCAACCATTCGCGCCTACGGTCAAGCCTTGAACGGTAAAATTGTGATTGATGCGGCCAATCGCATGGGCGCACCAGCCATGAACAGCGCGGCCATCTTCGCCTCCCAGGCGCCGGGCGCCAGGGTGTTTCGGGCATTCAACACGATGGGGTGGGAGAATTTCGTCAACCCTCGCTTTGGCGATCAACAGGCCGATCTGTTCTACTGCGGCGCAGGCGGCGACGCGCAGGCGGCCGTCGAGCAGTTGATCGCAGACGCCGGGCTGCGCCCCATTCGCGTGGGCGACATCGCGCAGGCGGCATTGGTGGACATGGTGACAGGCTTGTGGTTTGCCCTGGCCAACGGTCAGCGCATGGGGCGCCATTTGGCCTTCAAAGTGCTCACCGACTGAAGCAGGAGGCTGCATGACCCGCGTCCGACGTTCTCTCTTGTTCATGCCCGGCGACAGCCTGCGCAAAATCGAAAAGGCGACGCACTTGCCAACCGACAGTATCATCATGGACTTGGAGGATGGCGTGGCGCTTAGCCGCAAGGCCGAAGCGCGGGTCGCCGTGGTGGAAGCCCTGCGCGCGCTGGACTTTGGCGGCCGCGAGCGCCTGGTGCGCATCAACCCGGTCGGCTCTGGGCTGGAAACGGCCGACTTGGAGGCAGTCGCCGCCAGCCAGCCTGACGGCCTGGTGATACCCAAAGTGGAGTCAGCAGCGCAGGTGCAGCGGATCAGCCAGGC
>CAZEPA010000136.1:0-9328 GCA_964513955.1 uncultured Anaerolineae bacterium
GCCGCCGCCTGCAGCCCCGCCCTTGATGCCAAACGTCGGCCCCATCGAAGGCTGGCGGATGCACGTGATGGCGCGTTTTCCCAACAGGCCGAGCGCCTGCGTCAGGCCAACCGTGGTGGTGGTCTTGCCTTCGCCGAGCGGCGTCGGCGTGATGGCGGTCACGTCCACGTACTTGCCGTTGGCGCGATTCTTGAAGCGCGGATCATCGAGGACATCGAGATGAACCTTGGCTTTGTACTTGCCGTAGAGATCAATATCATCAATGGTCAGGCCCAACGACTCGACGATATCGAGAATGGGCAGCATCTTGGCCGACTGCGCAATGGTGAGATCGCTCGGCACCGGTTTTACCTTCTGAACTGGCATCTTGTCCCTCCGTGGACGCTCGCGTCGTTGCGATAGGTTGTGCAAAAAACGTTCGGATTAGCTAACAATTCCGTACGACGACTTCTGTGCGTAGATCATCATACGCCATCTGGGGCGTAACCTGCCATGACCTATATCAGGCATTGCATTCATCCAAAATACAGCCTTGCCAAGCGGGGCATGAACCATATCGCCGGGTTCAGGGAGCGCAGATGTCAAGGGCGTTCGCCTGGCGCTTCGGCCACCATCACCAGGTCGCCCGAACGCTCCAGGTCGAAGGGCGAGCCATCGAGCGCGCCAAAATGACGCAGGTTGACGAAGCCGGCCTGGCGCGCGGCTTCATCTAGCTCGGCTGCAAGCAAGGGGCGTTGCAGTGTGCTGTTCACGCGCACCGTCCACGCGGCGTCTCGACGCTCGAAGAGGGCCGTGTGGAAGGTGATGAACTCGGCGCCGTAATCGGCAAAGCGCCAGACCAGGCTGTCCGCTGTTCCGCTGGCGGCAAAGAAACGCGGCTGCGTTTTCAAGCGCAGGTCATAGTTCAAGTTGTGTACGATCAGCACGCCGCCAGGACGCAGGCGCTGGCGCATCTGCTGCAAGGCGTCGGCCAGGGCCGGCAGCGTGAGCAGATGGGGCAGCGAGTTGCCCAGGCAGAGCACGGCATCAAACATCTCCGGCGCGTTTTGCGCCAGATGTTCGAAATCGCTGACCAAGAACGGCACGCTGACGCCGGCCTGCGCCGCGTGCTCACGTGCGCGCACAATCATGGCGGGACTGATGTCCGCGCCGGCTGCGGCCAGCCCCGTTTGCGCCAGCGCAATGGCGTGCCAGCCCGTGCCGCATGCTACATCCAGCACGCTGTGGGCCGCATGGTCGCTGAGCGTTCGCTGCAGGAAGGGCAACTCAAAGGCCAGTCGGCTGCGCCAGTCGGTCATTACATCGAACAGATCCGCCAGGCGGTCGTAAAACTCGGCGCTGGTTAATGCATTCATTGTCCTTTTCCTTTTTGTTCCAATCTAAGCCCAACGCTGGCGTAGGTCACGCCTCAGGCATGACGGCGCCTTCCGCCGCAGCGTTCGTTTTCCGGCTGATGTCGTCGTCCGGCCAGGAGACCGAACCTGCAAAGGCCGCGCTTCCGACATCTGCAGCCATGACTTTACTTGCCCTTGCTCATTTCGTCAACCCCCCGCCGGGCGGCGCTGAGGCGCAAGTAGGTTGGGCCATGGCTTGACTTGCCCTTGCTCATTTCGTCAACCACCCGCCGGGCGGCGCTGAGGCGCAAGTAGGTTGGGCCATGGCTTGACTTGCCCTTGCTCATTTCGTCAACCACCCGCCGGGCGGCGCTGAGGCGCAAGTAGGTTGGGCCATGGCTTGACTTGCCCTTGCTCATTTCGTCAACCACCCGCGCTGTGGTAAAATTGTTTCCCATGAAGGCTGAAATCGTCACCATTGGCACCGAGCTGCTGCTTGGACAGATCGTTGACACCAACGCCGCTTACCTGGCGCAGCAGTTGGCCGCGATCGGCGTTGACCTCTATTACAAGACCACTGTGGGCGACAATGTGGAGCGGATCGCCGGGGTTATTCGGCAAGCCCTTCAGCGCAGCGATGTGGTCATTACCAGCGGCGGCCTCGGGCCGACGGTGGATGATGTAACGCGTGACGCCATTGCGCAAGCCACAGGTCGTGCGTTGGAGTTTGTGCCTTCCGCTTGGGAGGAGATCAAGGCCATGTTTGCGCGCTGGGGGCGTCAGCCTGACGAAAACAATCGGCGCCAGGCGCTGCTCCCGGCCGGCAGTGTCAAGGTGACGAATCCGGTAGGCACCGCGCCCTGCTTCATCCTGGAAACGGGCGCCAGCACGATTATCAGCCTGCCTGGCGTGCCGCGTGAGCTGAAGCATCTGATGGAAAACGCGGCGCTTCCTTATTTGCGCGAACGTTTGGGCGCACAGCCGCCCGTCATCAAGTCCCGCGTCCTGCGCACATGCAGCATTGGCGAAAGCAACGTGGATACGCTCATCGGCGACTTGGAACTCCTGGCTAATCCAACCGTAGGCTTGCTGGCGCACCCTGGGCAAACCGACATTCGTATTACGGCGAAGGCGACCACCGAGGCTGAGGCTGACGCCATGATCGCGCCGGTGGAGGCCGAGATTCGCCAACGCTTGGGCGTCTTCATCTATGGCGTGGAGGCAGAGTCCCTGGAAGAAGTGGTAGCCCGCCTGCTGCGACAGCAGGGGAAAACCGTGGCGATTATCGAATCGAATACGGCCGGCGCACTGGCCGATTGGCTGCGCAAGACGCGTGATGCGTCCGTGCTGGCGGCCGCGCAGGTGGCGCCGGATCTTCTCTCTCTCCGCAGCGCCCTGCCTGACATACCCGCAGACAGCGCGTGGCCTTCGGCGGCGCTGGCATCAGCCGCGGCTCATGCTTTTCAGCGCCGGGCGGGCGCTGACTATGCCCTGGCGATCATTGGCACGATGGAGGCGCACGAAACCTTGTACAGCGGAGAACGCGGCGAATCGTACCTCGCCCTGGCGCATGGCGGCGGCCAACTGGCTCGACATTTTCTCCTGGGCGGCGCCGGCGAAGTGACGCAGCGTTGGATCGGCAATCGGACGCTTGACTTGCTGCGGCGCGTGATCCTGGGGCTGGCCACAGAGAGCGTCGGTTGATGAGCACTATCGCGGTCACCAGCGCCTCGACCCTGCTGGGTATGACGCTGCTGCGCCTGCTTGACGCGGACGCGACGGTGACGCGCATCATCGCGATAGATGGTCAGCCGCCACCGTTGGAATCGCCCAAACTGAAGTTCTTCGAAGCGGACAGCCATGGCCCCGTGCGTAGCGGGTTGGAAAAGTTCAAGGCCACGCGCGCGGTTCATCTTGATTTGCGCTTCGACGGTCGCGATGAAGCCGGCCTGCGTCGCGCCAACGTGGGCGGCAGCGCCAGCTTCTTGACAGCCTGCCTGGCTGCGCAGACTGTGGAGAGCGTTGTTCTGCTTTCCAGCACCCTGGTGTACGGCAATCAGCCCCAGGATGCGCCGCCGGTGAGCGAGGCTGCGCCCTTCGGGCCAACCCCACTGCCGCTGGCGCAGCAATTTCAGGAAATTGAACACCAGTGTCAGACGTACCGCGAGCGTTACCCGCAGATGAAAGTCAATGTGGCGCGCTTGGCGCCGGTTCCGGGCGCACAGCCAGAACATTTCATCCTGCAGGGCTTGCTGAAGCCTCCAGCCGCCCTGGGCCAAATAAACCCGGCTTTGCAGTTCGTTCACGTAGACGACGCAGCCCGTGCGCTGCACACCCTCATCTTGAGCCAGGGGAACGGCGCCTATAACGTGGCCGCAGACGACGCCGTCACGCTGCGGGCGGCCTGGCAGACCCTGGGTGTCAACCCGCCAAGCCGGGCGTCCAGTCTGCTCGGATTTGCCCAGCGTCTGCCGGCCGGACAGCTTGATGCCTGGCGTCAGGGCCGGCTGGTTGACAACCGCCGGCTCAAGCAGGAGTTTGGCTTCGCCTATCGGTACACTTCGGCGCAGGCGTTGACTGCCCTGGCGCCCACGGCTTAGTTCAGCGAGGTTTCATGTCGCCATCATCTGTTACACCCCGCGCGCCTAAGCGCAGCACGCGCGCGGCAGGAGCAACGGCCAAGCGAACTGCGGCGCCGTCCGCATCACCGCGTGACCGCACGCGCAGCTTCTCGATTCCGCCGGTCTACATCCAACGGTACGGCCTGTTCGTCGCACTGCTGATGGTTGTCATCGGTTTTCTGCTGGTCGTCGGCAGCGCGCGCGCCCTGAACAACGCTGCGGCGGCCGCGCGGACGAACGCTGACCAGGGCAGTGCGCGGCAATTTCTGCATGCCACAGCCTACCTTACGAACACCCAGAACATCCTGATTCTGGGGTCGGACAAGCGCACGGATGAGGCTATGTGGCGTACGGATGTCATCATGCTGGCAGCCATTGACCGCGCCAGCGGCCAGGCCGCAGTTATCAGCCTGCCGCGCGACCTCTATGTGGACATTCCCAACTACGGGCCAGGGCGCATCAACACGGCCGATTTCATTGGCAGCACCGAGGGTAAGTCGCCCCAGGCCGGGGTGCAGACCTTGCGCGACATCATCGAGCGCGATCTTGGCATCGAGACGGACAACTATGTGCGGATTGATTTCGATGGTTTCAAGCAGATCATTGACGCCCTGGGCGGGGTGGATGTCGAGGTTGATTGCCCGCTGCAAGATCCTTACTTGCAGGAAGCGATCGGCGTCGAACGCATCGAGCCGGGGCAGCATCACATGGATGGGGACTTTGCCCTGGCCTATGTACGCTCGCGGCGTCAGGGGGGAGATTTCGACCGCGCCCGGCGCCAACAGCGCCTTCTGATGGCCGTGCGCAATCGCGCCCTTTCCACCAACCTCATCACGCGCTTGCCCCAGCTTTTACCCGCAACCCTCCGCACGGTGGAAACGGACATGAACCCGCTGGAAATGGCCTCGTTGGCGCGTTGGATGGTCAACATGGACCTGTCGAAACTGAGAGGTTTTGTGATTGACGCCAACATGACATCGTTCGAGACGCTGCCCTCAGGTGAGCAGGTGCTCAAGCCTGATTGGGCATCCATCCACCAGGGGATTGCCAACCTGTTTAGCCCGCAAACGAAACCTCTGTTCGAAAGCAGCGATCGTTCGTGGTACTGTCCAGGGATTGAAGAGATGACACCAACACAGTGATGCCGCGCATGAACAAATCACCATTATTTCATAACCAAGATGCAAGTCAGCGTCGTCGCCTGCGCCGACCACCGGCCAGCCGGCTGTGGGCGCTGTTTTTGATGGGGTTGATCCTACTGCCAGGCTGTGTTCAACCTGCACCCGCGCCGCCTGGTCCCACCAACACGGCGCCTGTGCACGATGCGTTCGACACGCCGAATGCGCCGGCGCCTGAGATCACGCCGACACCCATCGGCCCGACGGCGACGCCTATCTTCTTGCCGACCTTCACGCCAACGCCAGGCGCCACGCCGCGCCCCTTGCAGCAAACCACCAATGTGCTCATTTTGGGGTCTGATCGGCGGGGCGGCAAGGGTACAGGCCGCACCGACGTCATGATCCTGGTGGCGGTGGATTTTGCGCAGAAGCGAGTCGGCGTCATCAGCATTCCCCGCGACCTGTTTGTGCAGATTCCCGGCGTGGGCCGGGAGCGCATCAACACCGCGGACGTGTACGGCGAACGGCAGCAGCCAGGCAAAGGCATCAATCTGGTCAAGCAGACGATCGTAGACAACCTGGGCTTGCCGGTTGACAACTATGTGCGCGTGGACTTTGGCGGTTTTGAACAGATCGTTGACACCCTGGGCGGCATCACGGTGACCATGGACTGCCCGCTGCACGAACGATGGGCGGACCCCGCTGCGCCCGGCGGCGTGGTTGTTCTTGATTATGAACCGGGCGATCATGCGCTCGATGGGCAGCATGCCTTGTGGTACGTGCGTACACGGCGCCGCGGCAACGATTTGGACCGCGCCCGCCGTCAACAGCGCGTGCTGTTGGCGCTCAAGGGGCGCGCCGAAGAGGTCAATCTGCTGCCCAAGGTGCCAGACCTTTTCAGCGCATTACGCGAAAACGTGGACACGGATCTGAACTTGCTGGATGTGCTGGCCCTGGCTCGCCTGGGGATAGAACTGAAGCGCGAAGACATTCACAGTCGCGTCTTTGACTTTCAGATGGCTCAGCCGTATACTACGGCGGGCGGCGCGGCCGTGCTATTGCCCAACAAGGCCGCCATTCGCAAGGCGTTCGACCAAATCTGGGATGCGCCAGATGTCATCACATCAACCGATCGCCAACAAAATTGCCCATAAAACAGGACACGGGCATTGATCGTGGACGTCGCTGAAGACGAAGGGCCACACCGCTGCGTAACCGGCGCCCTTCGTCATTCGTTTTCTTGAGGGAAATTGTCTTCCCTGTAGCCTGACCGGGAACGAAGAGAATATGATGCGTTTTTTGCAGAAGAGGCACGCGGCCATCACACGCCTCGTGCCATTATTATTGCTTGTGACTCTGTTGGCCGCCTGTGCCCCAGGCACCGGCCCGATGCCAACCGCGGCGCCGACGGCTGCGCCGGAACCAACCGCAACAGCGACGCCCCTAGCGCCCACGGCAACCGATTTGCCCACGGCAACGTTCACCCTGGCCCCGACGGACACGCCGACGGTCGCGCCTACCGCCACCAGCACATCCGAGCCGACAGCCACCGCGACCGTTCCAGTCTCATCCACTGCGGAGATCACGGCCACGACGGTCCTGACCGATGGTCTGCGTCCGCACGTGCTCGATTCGACGTTCAATATCCTGCTGCTTGGCTCAGACCAGCGCCCTGGAGATCACACCTGGCGCACCGACACCATTATGGTCGCCGCGGTGGATTGGGAGCATGACCGCATTGGCGTGATCAATATCCCACGCGACCTGTGGGTGGACATCCCTGGCTACGGTGAATCGCGCATCAACATGGCCGATTTTGTAGGCGAAAAGGAGATCAAGTACCCCGATGGTGGGCCGGCCTTGCTCGGACGCGTGATTTCCGAAACGTTAGGCATCCGCACCGATCGTTTTGCGCGCATGAATCTGCAAGCCTTTGAGCAGGCCATTGACACCATCGGCGGCATTTCCGTCACGCTCGATTGTCCACTGCACGAAGCAACGCCAGATCCGAACAACGCTGATCAGTTGGTTGAGGTGGACTTTGAGCCAGGCGTTTATCACTTCACCGGACACGAGGCGCGCATGTACGCCTCCTACCGGTACTATACAGGCGACTGGGATCGCGCGCGGCGTCAGCAGCAGGTGTTGTTGGCGATCCGGCAGCAGGCGCTCAACCTCAATATCGTGCCCAAGATTCCGTCTTTGTGGCTGACTTTCAGCAGCGCCATTCAGACCAACCTGAGCTTCAAGGAAATCCTCGACCTGGCGACGTTTGGCCTGCGCCTGGACATGAAGAATGTGCATGGCCGCGTGCTTGATTACCGGCTGGTGACGCCATACACGACGAAAGGCGGCGCCCAGGTCTTGAAACCCAAGAAGGCCGACATCGCCGCGGCGATCAACTCCATTTTTGACACGCCGCCGATGCAGGAGACGTCCGCACAGCCGATCGCCGGCTGCCGGGCTAAGCCGACCCCCAAGCCGTCGGCGATGCCGCCGCCGTCGGCCACAATCACGGCGACGCTGACATTAACGCCCACGCTGTCCAACTGAAATGAGCCAGGCATGATCTATTACGAAATCGCCGTGCGGCCCGTCTATCTCAGCGCTTCAGACGAAGTGGCTGTGCGCCTGGGCAGCGGCCGCCGGCCGCGCTCCGCCGCCAGCACGCTGCGCGGCGATGTAGAGGCATGCCTCGACCCCGGGGGGCGCCTCGTGCGCCTGCTGCTGGCCGATAGCAAGATCTTGCACTTGGGCCAGCGGTTGACCGGGCTGCCCGTGGTTGAACATCCTCTCCAGCCCACGCCCAGCGGGCTGATCGGGTACGACTTGGCCGCACGGGTGGCAACGCTCTTTCTTTTTCCGACCCCTGACAGCCTCATTGTGCAGCGCCTGGTGCGCAGCGCAAACCTGGACTTCGATGCGAACGAACGCCTCTTGGCTGTGCGCATTCCCGCTGGTTCGACCGCGCGACGTGAACCCGATCTTTATTCGACTCTGGCGTTCCTACGCTGACCTGAGCCCGTGGAAGAACAGGCTGACGCGGCTACCGTTTCGGCGGCAGATCAACCAGCAGCAGACTCGCCAACACCAACCCACCGCCAATCCATTGAATGGGCGCCAGGGTTTCGCCCAGGAAAACGCGCGCCACGGCCACGGTGATGACTGGCTCGACCACGCCGAGGAGCGCAAGTTGGGTGCTGCCCACGCGCTTGATGGCGGTGAACATGGCGAGCCGCGCCACCACGGTGCCCAACAGGCCAATTCCGAGCACTGGCCACCAGCCGGCCCAGGTGACCGGCAAGGGGCTGCCGCCGAGCGCCAGCCGCTCGCCTGCGGCCAGCAGCGCCATTGTGCTGATGACATACAGCGCCACCGTGCGCGCCGGCACGTCGCGCACGACAAACTGCCCGATGACCAGGTGGAGGGCGTAGGTCAGAATGGTGATGAAGACCAGCAGAACTCCGATCATGTCAACGCCGTTGCCGGTGATGTCCACGAGCAGCGCCACGCCGATTAGCGCGATGCCCAGGCGCGCCAGGCGACGTGTGGTCAAGGCTTCTCCGCGCAGGCGCAGTAGGAGAATGACGACCGCCGGATAGAGGTAGAAGATCAAGGTGCCGATTGAGGCATTGATCCTGGTCAGGCCCCAGTAGTAGCTGATCTGCGCCACAAAATTCGCTGCGCCCATGACCATGCAGCCCAGCAGGGCCTGGCGTGAGATGGAGATTAACCCCTGCCAGCGCGTGATGAAGAGCAGCCAGAGCACGACTGCAGCGACTCCCAACCGCATTGCAGTCAGGGTATTGGGATCCAGCCCTGCGCGATAGGCGAATTTGGCGAACGTCGAATTTAGCCCCAGGGCCATGTTGGCAAGAAGGGCCACGAACAGACCCCATTGCGGCCGGTTACGCATCGGTTGTGCGCCGCGCCTGCGCCGATAACACCGCCCCAGCCGCCAGGACGATCCCGCCGATCACCAGCGACCAGCCGCCCCATCCCAGATGCAGGGGCCGATGGTACACCGACTCGATGGCCGACTGCACGCGCAGCCACTGCCACAGGGGGAACGCCGCCGCAGCCAGCGCTAGCAAGGCCAGAGCGTAAGCCAGCGCCGGGCGGATACGGCGTGCCCAGGCCGCGGGGAGAGGTCGTAACCAGGGCGCGGCCATGCTGGACAGCGCCAGCGCCAGCGCGAGGCCCAGCATCCACAGCTGCGGCTGAAACTCCGCCTGCCTGAGGGTGGCTGGCGACC
>CAZEPA010000137.1:0-4755 GCA_964513955.1 uncultured Anaerolineae bacterium
GTTTGTGAGGTTTTCTGAGCTGCCTACACGGCAGTGAACTGAAAGTTAATCTTTACAACCTGTTGATTTTTAAAGAGCAAATGCCCTACAAGCTGGAACACCCTTGTTTCTAGGGTGTCCCATAAGTGCCTGATTCGCAAGGCTTTGCCCGAGCCCTGTGAAAAAAGGTCAAAACCAAGGCACGGTGGCTTCGTGTCCCAAGCCGTAGGCGTTGAAGGGGCCCGGTGCGGGTTGCGACAGCAGGGGGCCGTGTTCCACGCACAGGCAAAACGGTTGGCCGGTGCTGCTGCTGCGCAGTTGCACAAATGGCAGTTCAGGTCGACGTTCCACAGTGAGAGGAATTGCGGCTGCAGCCTGTTCGGCAGTTTCGCCCTTACGTTGCATCCGGCGGCGGCGCAGGCGATCGGCGTTGGTTTTAAACTGGCGTCGGCGCACCGTGCGGTGTTGCGCGTCGGCAGGCACGGGACGTAGCGCGCTGACCTGTGTGTGGTCTCGCATGCCTTTGAGCCAATCCTGTTCCATCAAGCGCCCCAGCACATCGGGCGTGCCATGCAGGCGAAGCACTGCGCCCAGGGTGCGCCGGGTCAGGGGTCGGCTGATGTGCTGCGGGTAGCTTACGCCGATATCTGTGTGCTTCCCCTGCACCAGAGCCCGGTGCAGCTTGGCGACCAGCGCGCTCAGCAGGTGGGCGTGGCTGAACTCGGGGTCGGGCAGCAGGGTGATGTCGATGTAGTGCGTGGTCATGGCTATCAGCTCGCATCGCCAAACACGCCGCCACGGATGAGCACCGCCATCACAAAGTGCTGCTGCTCCACGGGGGGCATCTGGTCTTTCAGCAGCCAGTTGTCCAGCAAGGTGTAGAAGTCCATTTTTTGCTTGGGCTGGCGGTAGGCCTTGCCCTGGGTGGTGACGGAGCCGTAGGGCTCCACCGCGATGGGGCCGAGTTCTTCGGCACCTTCGTACCAGGTGTCGATGGTGCGGATGGCATTGCCGATCTTCTGCGAGTGGAGGGCGGCGACGCCGTTCACGTCATACAGCGTCTTGCTCTTGCCCGCGCTGCCTTTGTCCAGGATCAGCTCTTGCGACGGAAACACCTCTTGCCCCGCGCCTTGGCGCACAAAGGCCGTCACCCGCAGCAGCACATGGGCCGTCCCGGCCAGCCCGGCCGCAATGGCCTGGCCCAATTCCTCCAGCCCTTCTGCTTTGGTATTGATAGCGCCTACCGCCCGTGTATTGAGCGTCAGGGCATCAAAAGACCAGGTTTTTGCGGCCTGGCCGTCCTGCATCTGCTCCACGGTCACTTCCACCTGTTCGGCCCCCACGCGGTTGCGCCACAAAAAGCGGCCATTGGCCAGGTTGGCCGCATAGCGCCGGGCCAGTTCGCCGAAGCCGTGCTGCTGCACATAGCCCTGCACCGTGGCCAGCAACTTGGCTTGGTAAGCCGCGCTGTTGCAGGCCGATGGCGTGCCCGCGCCGCCCAGCACGCGCAGGGTGAACTGCACCTTGAGCGTGTCGGCCTGAGCCGGCAAAGCGGCTACGTCCACGGTCTGCAGGTTGGGATTTTCGATGGCGGCGTCGAGTTTGGCGGGATCCTGCTCCTTGGCCTTGAGCCGGTTGCTGATGGTGCCGCGCACCGACTTCGGCTTGATGGTGACGGGCTGCCAGGCGTGTGATTGGGCGCGGTCTTCCCAGCGGCCGGCGTGGAACACGGCGTCGGAAGGGTCCAGCTTGCGTTCAAAGGCCAGGACGGAAGCGGTGGTGAGTTTGTCGGTCATGGTGTCAATCCTTCAAAAATTGGGTGGGTGTTGAATGCGAATGAGGGGCCGCTGGCTCAGGTGTATGCATAGGCCTCGGCGTCGTCCCATTCATCCAGCGTGCCGCCTTGGGCGCCGATGGAGCGGTCGGCGTCCGCCTGCGGAGGCTGATAACCATTGCGGCATCGGTGCAGGCCCTTGGCCTCGTCGGTTTCGGCATGCCACAGCAGTTGGCCCAAACCCGTCAGGCGGTGCGGGCTGATCCATTCGCCCAGCGAATAGACCGACTCCACAAACCGCAGCGGCACCGTGGCATCGCGCGCATTGCGCACGCTGCCCGCCGCATGCGCCTGGGGCGCGAGCGCTGCATAGCCAACGGGGATGGGCACCACCCAGCCGCTCCCTTTGGGGCGCTGTGGGTCTTCCCACTTCACATGCCCGTCAGGTGCGTGGGCTCCGCTGTCGGAGGCGACGGGCTCATGGTTGAAACGGGCCGCATGCAACCAGGCGTCCAGCAGCGTGGCGTCTGGCCGTGTGGTGCGCAGATCCTGCAGGCGTTGGCCCAGCAGGTCATCGCGCCCCACCAGGGCAAAGCCGGGTAGCCACTGCCGGCGCCACTTCCGGAACTCGATGGCGGCAGCCTCGGGGTCTTCGGGCATGATGGCCATCCACGGGCGCACGCGCTTGCCAGGCACGGGGCGCGAGGGCAATACGCTGCCTCCTGCCACGCGCATGTCAGCCAGGATGTGGCCGGCCTGCGTGGCCCAGTCGTCCATGGGCGCCTGATGGCCTTGCACCAGCGCAGCCGGTGTGCCAGGCGTGCGTTTTTCAGACACGGTCAGCACCAGCGTGATCTGCAGGTGCATGCGGCCTTCTTCCACGATGGCGGCGGTGCTGCCGTCTTTGTCTACAGGGTTGCGCGTGAGGTTGAAGCTGCGAACATAGCCCTGCATCACCTGCTCCTGGTGGTGGTGGCACACCACGCCCACACCGTGCAGTTGCAGCGGCACACCGGCTTGCGCCAGCTTGCGCTCCAGCGCCCACATCAGGCCGGTAAAGGCCGTGATGGACGGGAAGCCGTGCGTGAGCGGGCTGGCAATGGCATTGGCGTTCTGGATCCGCAGGTGGGGCAGGACGAGGATGGCTTGGGGTTGCAGTCGGTTCATGGGTGCTCCTCCCGCAGTGCCACCAACTCCGCATGCGTTTTGCGGATGGGGATGTGGTGCGGCGCATCCAGCTTGTCGCGCAGTTCGCGCAGCTGCTGTTTGAAGCCGTCCTCATCGGTCAGCAGCTCCTTTTTCCACTCGCGCGCTTCGGCATCGCCCACCGGCAACTTGTCGCGCAGCTGTTTGTTGAGCCAGTTGGCGAATGCTTTGCCGATTTCTGCCGGCCAGTCCATTTGGAGCCAGCGCTCTGCAAACTCACGTTCTTCGGGCCGTTCTACACGCAAGGGGTCTAGCCAGAGCTTTTGGTTGTCGTCGAGTTTTTCAAACCGTTCGTCATCGCAGCTCCACCCCGGCGGCAGCAACTGCTGCAGTTCGGCCGCCAGCGCGACCAGCTCGTCCAACAACGTGTCCACCATGGCCTCGCGGCGCTCACGTGTGGCCAGGTTGGGTTCGGGGTCGGACTCCAGAAACTTCCGCAACGTACGCACGGCGCGGCGCACCTCGGGGCGGGCGATGAACAGCCGGTCGAACACCGACTCTGCATGCACCGGCAATCGCACAGCGCTCGCCTGCCACTGCGGCGGCAGGGACGAGAGCAGGTAGTTCATGCCCCGCCGCTCGCTGTTGAGCTGGCTGATGTTCTGTGGCTTGGTCCCGCCCATGTTCTGCACGGCGAGGCCGGGGTAGTCGTGGAACACACCGCTGTGCGCCTTGCGCTCGCGCCGGGCCTGGCGGGCGGCCTTGTTGGCTTCGCCAAAGCGGTCTTCCTGCACCTGGGCATGCACGGCATGGGCCAGCGATGTGGCGTACAGCGGGGCCAGCAGGACGTAGTGGCCGTCATCACAGGCATCGCTGCCCGTCAGCCAGTACAGCTGCTTGGCCAGCGTGTGGCTGCTGGGCCCTTCGGCGCGGGGCTGGGTCAGCGATACGAAGGCACCGCGCAGCGCCTGGGCTTGCGTGGGGTCCGTATGCAGCGCAGCCAGGGCATCGGCATCCTGCGCCAGCAGGGCGGTGAGCAGGCTGCGCCCGTTCACCTCCAGCTTGAGCAGCTTGTACACATCCAGCGCGGCGGCGTTGCCCACCACATCGCCCACAAAGCGCCCGCCCAGCGCATGGCTGCCCAGCTCGGCCAGCGGAGGCAGGTTAGTGGGCTCCACATAAAGGTTGGTGCCCCGTGCATCGGGGTGGATGGGTTTGAGGGAGTGGGTGACAGCCTGGATTTGCTCCACGCGCTTGGCAGCGTTGGCCAGCCACACATCATGGGCGAATGAAGCAATCACCTCGTCGCGTTGGGGATCGTCAGGCTTGAGCTTGTCGAGCTTGGCTTGCAGTCGCTCTTGCAAGAAGGCGCTGATGGCCGCTCGGTAGCCTGCCTTGCCACCTGTTGAAGGGGCTTCAGACATGGGAATACCTTTCCAAAAGGGTTGGAAGTTAGAATTCCCCGGTCAGCACAAGGCCAACCGGGGATGTGAAAAACGGCTAGGTAGCCGACAAGGCTCTTCTCAGGGCGTGGGCGCTACCCACTGTGACCTCACTTTCTTGTTTGGTGCGTCAGAGCACGTTGCTGAAATCAACCGTGGTGCAACTGGTACTTGCACCACGGTTTTTCTTAAATTTGAAGTTTTTAACCAGTCAACTTATTTGCGAAGCAAAAGAAAATTTTCTGTTGAGGTGGATCATAGTTGAGAGATGGCAGACAATCAAGAGCCTGTCGCAAGACAGCTTAGAAAAGTCACCTAACCTGCGTGGCCCTAGTCTTCTGCCGAACAGGCAGCTCAAGCTTTCTTTGTAAAGCCCAAGCGCTCATCCCACCGCCAACCCGCCTGGCATTCAGG
>CAZEPA010000137.1:4765-9315 GCA_964513955.1 uncultured Anaerolineae bacterium
AGGTCCACCTGCGGCCAGGATGACACGCTGGGGGATGCCAGTCGTGCTTCGGGCACCGGGTGGCACTGGCTTTGGTGCACCGGCACATAGAGTTTGTCGCCCCGCCGGTTTCCGTCTTGCACCCGGTGCAGCCGCAGCGTTTCTTCTTCCTCGTCGGGAAGCAAGGCCACGTCGTCACGCCGTTGCGGGTCGTAGCGAAAGCGCTGGATCTGTGGCAACAGGCCGGTGAGCCATAGTGACCGGGGTGCTTCAGGCAGGGGCTCGTGCCAGTGCAGGCACGCGGCGTAGGTGGGGGTGGATGTGCCCTGCGGCTTCGGCAGCAGGCTGTCGTGCATGCGGGCGTGTTCCAGATCGGTCCAGCGGCGGCTGGGGCGCAGTGTGTCAGGCGGTAAGGCAAGGCGCGGCCGCGCATCGACGGCCCATGCAGGTGCTTCGCCTGTCTCTCGCGCCAGCAGGTCGCGCAGGTGGTGGGACTTGAGCAGAAACGGCGCGTGCGCCGTCTCGAAACCGGGTCTGCAATACGCAGGTTGGTTCGGTTTCTCGTGGTAATGCCGCAGGTTGCTGTCCAGCACCGCCATGTTCACTCCATCGACGGCGCCCGGCCGGTGCCGCCGCACGCGCCCGGCAAGCTGGATGAGCGAGCGCATGGACGAGGGCTCGACCACGGCCCAGTCGTAGTCGTGGTCGCGGCCCACTTCCGTCACCGGGCTGCCCAGCACGATGAACAGGTGGTGGTGCTCGGGGTGCGCATCGATGCACGCGCGCAGGGCCGGGCGCTGCAGTGCGGGGTCATGGCCATCTTGGGCACCCCGGCGGTTGAGCAGGTTGTCGAGCTGCCGCTCGATGGCCGAGCGCAGCAGCAGCGGGAACTGCGAGTGGTACACGCACAGGTGGATGCGTACGCCAGGGGCCGGGGCGCCCAGAGCGTACATGGCCAGCGCCACGTCGAACAAAGGCGCGATGTTGGCCATGCGGATCAGGCCCAGGCTCACGCACTTGCCGCTGGCGGGGTCGATGCGGTGGTTGTGGGGCTGCTGGTGCAGTTGCCAGGCCTGCTCCAGCACCAGACGGGCAAAGTCGTTGCGCCGCTCGGGCTCTTTCAGGTTGTGCCAGCTGTCTGGCAGCTGTGCAATCTGCGCCAGGCGCCGAACCTCGGCCTGCTTCAGCTTGGCCACGCGCTTGTGCACGTACTGGGCATGGGCTTCACGGAACGCGGCACCGCCAGCACAGTCCTGCGTGGTCTGGTGAAACTCATCGATCCACAGGCAGCAGATGTTCACCGGCTCGCCGGGCCGCTCGCTGCGGTGCTGCTGGTACACGGCGCGCCCGGCGCGGTAGGCCAGAAACAGCCCCTCCACCAGCGCGGGCGGCAAGGTGGCCGACGACAGCAGCACGCGGCTGCCCAGCAGGCCCGCCCAATGCACCAGCCGGGTGAGGGCGGGCAGGTCGGCCATGTCGAAGTCGTCGGGCTCGTCCAGCACCAGGTCGCCCGTCAGCAGGCGCAGCATGGGCGCGATCTGGCGGCCGCCGCGCAGGCTTTCGGTGGCGGGGGTGAGGTGATCCACGGTGCAGACCAGCAGCGGAGCCGCCAGCAGACGGCGCACCTGCACGTCGTCGGTCAGTCTTTGCAGCAAGGGGTGCTGGTCATTGCCTTCATACAGCAGGCCGCCATCCGCTTCGGCCTGCGGCGTGTCTGTGGCGGCCTCGCCCGCACGGGGCAGGCGCGGGTCGAACACCAGGGCCTGTGCGGACGCCGAGCCACTGGCTTCGGCCTGCGTCTCCCAGTATTCGAACAAGGCCCGGCTGGCTGCGCCGCCGACCTGGATGGCAAGCTGCTCATCGCTCAGCAACAGGTCGTTCTGGAAGACGCGCCCCGTCTGCAGCGTGAGCGTGCGTAGCCCGATGGCGAAGGCACAGCGCATGCCCGTGGCGGGGTCGGCCAGCGCGTTCATGATGCGGGCGTTGCCCAAGGTCTTGCCACAGCCGGTGGAGGCCATGTTGACGATGAAGGCGCCCTGTGCCGCTGCCTGGAGGCGCACGCCGGCAGCCAGGTCGGCGGCCTTGTCTTGCCAGGCAAAACCGGCATCTGCGCTGCGCTTTTTGAGCGGCTTGTGGTTTTTGAGCGCGGGCAGGCTGTGCGCCAGGCTGGGCAGCGACCGCGCCACCAGCGTGGCGTGGGCCTGAACGCCCAGCAGGTGTTCGTCCAGGGTTTGATTGAAAATAGGGCCTTTGCCCTTGTCCATCAAGCGCTGGCAGCTATCGTTTGTGTAGGAGCTGCTGCGCGTGTTGGCATGCAGCGGGTAGCCTTTGTTGCGGTACGGGGCACGCCGGATGTCGTCGGTGATGCTGGAGTAGTGGTGGTCAGCCAGCATCAGGCACAGGCGCGCGACATGCATGGCAAACGGATCGTGCAGCACCGGTGGCTCGGCAGGGAGTCGAGACAGCTCCAACAGCTTGCGTGCGTAGCGGGCGGCCTGTTTGCGCCAGGTGGATGTGACCACGGGCAGGCCATGCGGCTCAAAGTTCCAGTGCGCCTGCAAGGTGGCGTGATCCACCCGGTCTCGGGGTTCATTCCAGTCGGCACTGATGCGCAGCAACACATCGTCCAGATCGCTGGTGTTCAGGAAGCCGGGGCGTGCCCCAAAGCGGCGGTATGCGGTTCTGCCGTCCTCGATGTCTTCGTCACCCAGGCCTTTGGCGTGTTCCACCGGCATGCATGGCAGACGGTGGTGCGTAAACACCAGCCACGCCACGGCTTGGGCCAGAGGGGCATTTTTGAGGGCAGCAAAAGGAAGTGTGCTGTTTGCCTGAGGCTCGTCCAGCCCATCGCGCAGCAACCGTCCGCCGGCATGGCCCAGCCACAACGCTTCAAACGCCTTGGTATCGGTGTCCGCTTCAGCGCAGTCCGCCAGCCTTTGCAGCCAGCGGGCATCGTCGTCCCCGCCCACGAACGCCTGGAACAGTCGCACCGACACCCATTCGTGCCGGTAGTGGTTGCGCTCGCGCAGGCCGGGGTTTCTCAGGCGATCCTGGAATGCCCGCGTGGCCTTGCCCAGGTCGTGCAGCAGGGCCGCCAGCGCGGCCAGCGCCGTCATCAGGGGCAGATGGTGCCAGGTGCTTTCGTCGCCCGCCCGCAGCACATTGCTCGCCGTGGTATTGGTCGGGACGGCCCCTTCGGTATTGAACTGGCGCCCGTCGCCCACCACCCACAGCAGTTCGCTGTGGTCGCGCCCACGTATCCAGTGGCAGGCCACCGCCGTGTTCTTGCGCGCGCTCTGGCGCAGCAGCTTGCGCACGGTGTCCAGCCCGGCCTGAGTGATGGGTGTTTGCCAGGTACGCTCGCCCCGGCGCTCGGCAAACTGGTCCAGGATGCGGCGTGTTTCGGTCAGCGCACGTTTGCTGCACTGGGAGACGAAAAGCACGTTCATGCGTGCGGCTCTTGGGATGGGTTTTGCGCCAAGAGCTGTGCCGTCGTGGTGGCGATGTGCTTGAGGCTGTCGATGATGAAGTCCAGCGCTTCGCTGCGTGTCAGCGCCTCGATGCATTGGCGGCGGAACTGCTGCTCATCCTCGCCCCGCATGGCTGACAAAAACGCTTGCGGCAGGATCACGGCGTCCTTGACCAGATCGGCCGCATCGAACACCAGCCCGCCCCGGCGCGTCTTGCCGTGCAGCACCGCCAGGCCATGCGGCAAGCCGAGCACCCAGGTGGCCGTCGCGCCCAGGCCGTAGGCCAGGTAGTTGCCATGGTCCAAAAACCGGTTGGCGGCGTCCGTGCCCGTGCCGCGCTTGGCACGCGTGAACTCGCCGTAGCCCACGGCATCCACGGCCAGTTTGAACAAGGATTTGGTCAGCTGTGCCTCATCGGTCAGCAGCACCGTCACATCCGGCGCCTGGGCAATGCGCACGGTGTACTGCTGCACCAAGGTCTGCAAGCGTTCTGCATCGACTGCAAAGCCGGCTTCGCGCAAGGCGCGGGAGCGCCATTCGGCCAGCAACTTCTGCAGGCGCCCGGCCTGCAACTGCTTGGCGGCGTGCAGGCGCAGTTCATCATCAAACCAGAACTTGACCCAGGCCTGCAGGTACTCCGTGGGGCGGTATTCGCTCTGCGGCGTGAGCCAGGCCACTTCCACATCGACTTCGTTGGCGCTGAACAGGGGCGTGCCACCGCCGCCGCAAAAACCCACCAGCACCCCAGCCTTGGCCAGCTCGCGCATCGCGGCCTGGGTGATGGAAGTGCCCGTGCCCAGCAGGATGCTGGTGGTGTTGGCGATGGGGATGTTCCAGTACAGGCTTTTCTTGCCGGCGTCCGTCACGTACTCGACGCGGCCACCGTTGACGAGCACGCGGCAGTGCTCCAGGTAGTAGAGGTTGGCCCGCTTGGAGTGCAGGATGGTTTTGAGCTCTGAGCCATGGAGCTCTTGCATGTTGGGTCCTGGCCGCTGTTGAGGAAGTGTGGGGTCACGCAGGGCCGGAGGCCCGGTTCAGTTCAATTGAACACCTTCCCCGGATTCATGATGTCCAGCGGATCCAGCGCGCGCTTGATGGTGC
>CAZEPA010000138.1:0-9200 GCA_964513955.1 uncultured Anaerolineae bacterium
TTTGCGTCGCGCCGGCCGGCTGCCAATGTTGAGACGGCTGATGAAGGAAATGGGCGTGGCTTCCTCGAAGTAGCGCAGCAAGAAAGGAGGCGCGTCAGGAGCCGGCCGCTGCTGCAGGAAGGTGCGGTAGCTGTGCTCAGCCAGCGCGGACATCTCATGCAGGGGTTGTTCCCACGCGCCGCCCCGCGCAGCGGCAGGCATGGTGTGCTTCCCACTGCTCAGCAGAACGGCATGCACGATCTGCTGCAAGTAGCGATGGGCGATATCCCAGTTGGCGTAGCGATTGGTGATCGCCTCGCCCTGCTCCGTCAGCTTGAGGCGTCCGCGCACCGACTCTGGCGGCTGCGCCAGAATGGCCTTGTTGGTGGGTCCGCCGCCGCGGCCAATGGAGCCGCCGCGGCCATGAAAGAGCGTCAGACGTACGCCATGTTCAGCGCAGACGGCCGGTAGGGCGCGCTGCGCCAGGTGGAGATGCCAGTTTGCCGTCAAATAGCCGCCGTCCTTGTTCGAATCGCTGTAGCCGATCATGATCTGCTGGCCGTGGTTGCGCCGCGCCAGGTGCGCCGCGTAAGCCGGATTGGTGAAGAGCGCGGCCATGATCGCGGGGGCGGCCTGCAAATCGGCAATGGTTTCAAACAAAGGCACGATGTCGAGCGCGTCGGCGACGCCCGCATCCTTGGCCATCAACAGCACGCCCAGCATATCGCTGGCGCCGGTTGTCATGCTGATGATGTAGCTTTCGATCGCCTGCGGGCCATTACGCGCGTGTGCGCCGCGAATCAGGCGGAACAAGTCCAGGGTCTCGTTGGCGGCCGCGCTGAAATCGAGATGGGCCGGCGCCAAAGGGCGCGGGCTGAGCAATTCCTGCGTCAACAGCGCCACCTTGCGCTCTTCCGGCCAGGCTGCGTAGTTATCGCTCATGCCATAGCGGGCGAAAATTTCGCCCAGGGTGGCGGCGTGCCGTTCGGCATGTTGGCGCAGATCCAGGGTCGCCAGGTGAAAGCCGAAAACCTCGGCCTGGCAAATCAGGTCAGCCAGGCGGCCGTTAGCCAAACCCGCCGCCTTATGCTGGCGCAGGCTGTCCTGCATCAGGCGCAGATCGGCGGCAAAATCGCCGACCTGACCATAGGCATTGGAGGGCGCGGCCAGAGTGGTAGGCCCAGCGCTGCGCGCTGCCTCCAGGGTGCTGCTCAATTTGCGGTAAATAAAAGCCATCTTGTGGCGATAGGGCTGCTGTGGGTAACGCTCGGCGTTACGCTGCGCCTCTTCTGGGAAGAGCAGGGCATCGGCTTCCAGGCTGACCTGCAGCGCCGGCGAGATGGCATAATGCACCGCAGACGCGCTGAAATGACCATGCAGTTGATCCAGCGCGCGCTGGTAGAGGCGGAGGGCGAACAGCTTGTGCTCGCGCAGCGTGGCCTCCGTGACCGCGCAGGTGACGAACGGATTGCCGTCGCGATCGCCGCCGATCCAACTTCCCAGGCGCAAGAAGGGAGGCAAGGTGAACACGTGATCGGGATAGTGGGCGGCCAGCGCCCGGCGCAGTTCATGGTAAAGCACCGGCGTCAGATCAAAAAGGGTGTTCTCGATGTAAAAGAGGCCATTGCGCACCTCGTCAATCACCGCGGGCTGACGCGTGCGGTTTTCGTCGGTCTGCCACAGCGAGACAATTTCCTCGCGCAGCTGCGCACGCGCCTCCTCGCTCTCATCAGGCGTGAGCGTGTGAAAGTCAAGGCGGTAGAGCATGCGGTGAATGTGATCGAGCTTGGTGAGCACGGTGCGGCGTTTGGCCTCGGTGGGATGCGCCGTGAAGACCGGCATGATGAGCAGGTTATCAAGGATGGCTTGCATCTCGGCCGCGTTCAAGCCGTCAGCGGCCAGGTCGCGGATAGCGGCCGCCATCGTTTCGTCCATCGGCCGCCCTTCGGCCTGAGCCTGGTGTGCGCGCTGCCGAACGACGCGCACGCGCTCTTCTTCTTCGGCCAGATTGACCAATTGAAAGTAGGACGTGAAGGCTTTGACCACGACGCGGGCCTGGGGCACAGGCAGACTCTCGATGCGCGCCAATAAGCGCTCACCCGCGTCGGCATCGCCGTTGCGAAAGGACCTGGCCTGGCCTCGAATCTCTTCGACCAGATCAAAGAGCGCCTGGCCTTCCTGTTCAACCAGGGTAGCGCCCAGGAAGTCGCCCAGCTGATGAATCTGTTCACGAAGGGCGTCGCGCCCGGCGGCTGCGTTTAGAGGTGGTGTGCTATTGTCTGGCATGATCAATCATCTCCCAAGTCAAGCAGACGATCCATATCGTCCGGCGAGGCTTCATCCTGCGCCTTGCTGGCGGCGACACTCGCCAACGCGTCGGTCGCGATCAAGCCTTGCGCGGCCAGGTGCTGCGCAATGGTGAGCGAATCTGCGGCCAGCATCATCGTGCTGCCGGCCGCCATCACCGTGCGCGCCAATTGGGCGACCGCGGCCGTGCGTTGGGCGTTACGGCTGACATCGCGAATGTAGACGGCGCGAATACGCCCGGGGTAGTGAAGCACCACCTCGGTGTAGATTTCGGGGTCGGTCTGGCCGCTGTCGCCGAGCAGGATGAAGGGCAGGGTTGGATAGCGCGCCATCAGGCGCGCAATCACGCTCAGCTTATGCCGCCGGTGTTCGGTGGGCAGCCCCTCCTGCTCCGCTTCACTCCAGTCACGTAGGAAAAATGGGCCGGCCGGGATGTCCTGCAGGGCGAAAAAATCGCTGAGCAGGTCGTACAGGTTCCACGGGCTGCTGGAGACGTAAAAGATCGGGTTGCCGCTCTGGCTGCCCACGCCGCGGTGCAGTGCGCGGTAAAGCGCGGCGACGCCCGGAAAAGGCAGGCGTGCGCGCGCGTTGCTCAGAAAGACCAACCGCGCCATGCGCAGCAGATGCGGCGCGTCGCTGATGACCACGGTGTCGTCAATGTCGCTGATCACGCCAAAGGCCGCGCACGCGGGCGGAATCAGAATCAGGCCAGTGGACTGAAGCGGCCCGGCGCTGGCTGGTTCCAGCAGGGACAAGGTCATCGGATACCAGGCCTGGTCGGGCAGCGGCGTCTGCGGCATGATGTTCACTTCGAAGTAGCCGTTGCTGTCGGTGCGCACCTCCTGGGTGACGCCCGCAGCCGTTGCCGCGACCAGAGCCCCCGGCACCTCCACGCTGGCAAACCGGCGGTACATGTTGTCCAGGTTGCGCCAAAGGGTGTCACGATCGCTGCCGGCTTGCACCCCTTTGTCCTCGATGACCAGCCCTTTGAGCGTGAGCAGGCCGGCAGAGCCGTAGCCGTTGAACGCGATCATCTGGATACGCGCGCGGCCCAGGCGCTCATCCAGCCGCAGTTTGAGGCGATCAAAAGCGTTGTCTGCGTCGCCCAATACGCCAAAGAGGGCTTCCTTCCAATCCATGGCTTTCCCCTTCAATCAATGCGGATGTGGGTTGAGGTAGGTCACGGCAGGCATCTCATCCGGCCCCTGGGTTGCGAAGGTCAGGGTGGTGATCGAAGCGTGGGCAGGATAGTCATCGCTCATGCCCCAGGCCCGTAAATGGCGCTTCTGCGGGGGCGTCAGCGGCGCGCCCTGCGCCCAAAGGAAGGTGAAAGCGATCAAGTCGCCGTGCGTGACGCCCACCACATGCTGGCCTGGATGGAGACGGCGCGCCCGCGCGGTGAACGACTGCACGCGTCGCACCAGGTCGGCGGGCTGCTCGAAAGGCGCACGCGCGCCGGTGTAGAGATCCCACTGCCGCGCCTCCAATTCCAGCCGCGCCTGGCCGTCGAACGGCGTACGCGCCTCGATCAGGCGCTGCGAGAAGCGGCGCGAGAGTCCAGGCAGCAGGCGGCTCATCTCAGCCGCGGTTTGGCGGGCGCGCAGCAGCGGACTGCAATAGAGCGCGGTCACCGCCTGCAGAGAAAGTAACGAAGCCGCGCGCCGCGCCTCCATCTGGCCGGTCGCGCTGAGGCCAAAGCGCGGGAGGTGGCCGTAGTACAAATCGCGGGGGTTGTGCACCTGACCGTGGCGCACGAGCGAGATGCGCGTGGCTGGGAGGTTCATTCGACGCCCACCACCAGACGCGCGTAGAGATCGTCGAGCGCGACTTGGGGATCATGGCACAAACCGGGATGCACGGGCGAAACCTGGATCGTGGTGCTGCGCGGCGACGTGAGCCAGTGGAAGCGCTCGGGCGGGCTCAGTTCGCCCAGGGAATCGGCCTGCGGATCGCCCTGCACCAGGTGTGAGATAAAATCGAGATGGGCCTGGATCGCGGGCACGTCGGCCTGCGGCGCCAGGGCCAGCAGGCGCGGCACGTCGAGGTGAATTTTGACCCCCAGAAACGGGCACGGCCGACAAAACAAGATGACGCCGACGTTGAGGAACTCTTCGCGTTCGACCTGGGGCACGACGCGCAGGACCGCGTAATCAAACGGGCTAAGCGCGGACACGATTAGCCTCCTGCACGAAAAGCGCGGAGGCGGCCAGGCGGTCGAGCAAGAAATCGCGGTAGACTTGGCGGCTGTGCACGGGATCGCTTGCCAGGTCAGGGGTGTTCAGCCAGAGCGCGGGAATCAGGTTGACGATGTCGCCAATGACGGCGGCGCTCAGGCGGGCATGGGCTTGCTCATCCGCGGCCTGCAGCTGGCTGGCAAAGCGCAGCAGCGCGTGATCTTTGACTAGCGCAAAGGGGGAGCGGCTGCGCGTGGCAAAATCGCGCCAGTTGTGATGGAAATAGAGCGCGGCGCCGTGATCAATCAGCCACAGGGTGCGCTCCCACACCAGCAGGTTGATGTTGCGCAGGGTGCGATCCACGTTCGTCACATAGGCGTCGAACCAGACGATGGCCGAAGCCAGCGCGGGATCGAGGCGCGGGGGCAGCTGCGGGTTGAAGGTAAAGGCGTTGGGCAGGTAGCGGAAGCCCAGGTTAAGGCCTACACTGGCGCGCAACAGATCGCGGATTTCTCCGTTTGGTTCCGATGGCCCCAGCGCGGGGTCGAGGGTCATAAAGGTAATCTCCGGAATGGGCAGGCCCAGGGCGCGCGCGATTTCGCCGGACACCAGTTCGGCAATGAGGGCCTTGGGGCCTTGACCCGCGCCGACAAACTTCATCACATAGAGCTGGCCATCATCGGCTTCGACCACGGCCGGTAATGAGCCGCCTTCACGCAGCGGCGTCAGATAGCGCGTGGCAACAAGCGTACGCATACGAATCATTTCCTTCCGGCACCATGAATGGGGACTATTATAGTCAGATCGGCAGCAAAGAAAAAAACCCGCGAGGTGAGTCCCAATCGTGATCTACGCCTGCTGCACAAATGGCAATCCGCAAATGGCTGCGGTTGAAAATTGCCTCTTGACAAAGCCCTGCGGGTCTGCTACAAACGTGGCAACATCAATCTGTCTCCCGGCTTCTGCGGCCCGGCGGGCAGTCTGCGTAGCCCGCGAAAGTCCTCTCTGGCCTGAGACATCCTTTTGGCAGTCAGGAAATGTCCCTGACCCCGCGTCGTTCCGTTCGCTGCATGAAAGGAGTCTGTCATCATGACCCGCCCCGTGTTTGCCATTTTCCATTTGTTGGTTGTGCTCAGCTTGGCGCTGCCGCCTCGGCGCGTGCAGCCGGCACCTTTTTTTCCTTCGCCAGCCAGGCCGGCTGGTGAGTCTCCTGTCATCGAGTCATTCAAACCGACGCCGCCCACGGCCACGCCGACAGCCACCGCCGAGGCGCCCTGCCTGGGGTTGGGCTGCACGCCGGCGCCGACCGCTACGACGACCGCTGCGCCGCCCACAGCGACGGCAACCGGGGTCGCGCCGCCCTGCCTGGGGTGGGATTGTACACCAACGCCCACGGCTACAGCAACGGACGTATCGCCCACAAGCACCGCAACCTGGACGCCGACACCTACCGCGACGCCAGGGCCGGGTGTGGCTGACGCCCGGCGAGGGCGGACTGCTGCTCAGCGCAGATGGACGTGTGCAGGTGGAAGTACCGCCGGGCGCGGTGAGCCGGCGGACGCTGCTGCGCTATCTGCCGCAGCCGCCGGTGGGCGAGACGCCGGCCTGGCTGACGATGTTCTTCGACTTGGAAGCGCAGGATGAGCAGGGCGCGGCGGTGACGCAGTTCGAAGCGCTGGTTCACCTGACCTATCGCTTCCCGGCGAGCGCGGCGCTGACCGAGACCATGCGTTTATATCAGTGGGTAGATGCGACCGGCGCGTGGCAGGCGCTCGATAGCCAGATGGATGTGCCTGGCCGGCAGTTGACGGCGGGATTTGGCTGGCGTCGGGCTGTTTGGCCTGGGCGTACCGACATCGTTCAGCTACGGTGCGCAGCATCTGCCGACGGTGCACGGGTTCGTGACGGACGAGTGGAGCGGCAACAGCAGCCTGAGCTACCCGTTGGCGCTGCCGCCAGGGCCGGGTGGGCTGGGGTTGAACCTGAGCCTGAGCTATTCGACCGAGGGGGTGAACAGCATCCGCCAGGGGCCGCAGAGCCTCGATGGTGATAAAGCAATCACGTTCAATCGCCAGGCCAGTTTCGTTGGTTGGGGGTGGTCCTTGAACGGCCTGGGACAGGTGACGATGGCGCTGGCGCAAGATGGGACCCCGGCCAGGGCATTCCTGGGGTATGCGGGCGGCGGGTTCGAGCTGAAGCAAACGACGGATGGCTGGCAAACGGAGCCGCAGAGCTTCGTGCGCATTGCGCACGTGGGGAACATAGATAGTGGGAGCAAGTGGGAGGTGTGGTCGCCAGACGGCGTCAAGTACACGTTTGGCGGTTTGAGCAACACCACGACCGAATGGAACAACGGTTCGGCCTGGATCATCAAGAGCAGCTGCGGAAAATCAGCGCGCGAGATGCACCTGACAGCGGGGATACGACTCGGCCGATCGGCCGGTGTGGGTGAAATACCCCGGCGGGAGTGCGGGACAGATTGGCGAGCAGGTGAACTACGCGTACACCACGCAGGGATTGCTCGACACCGTGCAGAGCAACAGCGGCGTCTATTACGTTGGCAAGACGCAGTACAACGTGCGTGGGCAAGTGGCGGAGCGCTGGCTGGGCAGCACGACAGGGGTGGTGAAGCAGTTGTACGCCTACACCGCGGCCGAGAACTTCCGCCTGGTGAGCATGAAGGCGGGCACGGGCACGACCAACGACAACCGGCAGAACATCAGCTACACCTACGACGATGCAGGCAATGTACTGACGATCACCGATGCCGCGGCGTACGGCGCGAGCCAGGCGCTGCGCTTCACGTACGATGGGCTGGATCGCCTGCAGACGGCATGCACACTCAATGGGGTGACCTGCGCAACCAGCAATGGTAGCTAGGGGGCTTACAGCCAACGCAGTTATGCCTACAGCAACGCCGGGAACCTCGTCAATTTCGAGGGTACAGGCACGAACCTCTATTACCAGGATGGCGCTCACAAGCATGCTGTGACCCACGTCGGGGGAACGACGGCCGGCTATCAAAAGTACTGGTATGACGCCAATGGCAACGCCACCCGGCGCATCAGCGGCAGTCAGGATGTCACGTTGACCTATGACGCCGAGAACCGGCTGACCGCCATGTCCGGCGGCGTCACGGCGAGTTATGTATATGATGGCGACGGCAACCGGGTCAAAGAGAGCATTAGCGGGGTCACACGGGTCTTTGTCGGCAACACTTACGAAGTAGACAACGGGGCGGTCAAGAAGTATTATTACGCCGGTTCCACACGTGTGGCGGAGAACAGCGGCGGCACGCTCTATTACCTGCTGACCGATCATCTCGGTTCCACGGCGCTGACGCTGGACAGCAGCGGCGCCCGCGTGACCGAACTGCGCTACTATCCCTACGGTGCGGTGCGTTACAACGCCGGCAACCAGGTGACGATCTACCGCTTCACCGGTCAGCGCTGGGACAGCGGCACGGCGTTGTACTACTACGGAGCCAGATGGTTCGATCCGGCCGTCGGGCGGTTCCTGGCCGCGGATACGATTGTCCCGCAGCCGGGGAATCCGCAAAGTCTCAATCGGTACAGCTACGTACTCAACCGGCCACTATTCCTGATTGACAGTCAAGGCCATTTCCCTGTCCCTCCACCCTTCATGCTCAATAGCATTATCTTCAGGGCGTATGTCTCCGATCCACTATTTGGAAAGGGCCCGGACAGACTCGGTCTGGCAGTAGCTCAGCATCATAGTTCTCTCATTAGCGCAAATGCCACGGAAGACGCCCTACCCATCATGATGGCAGCAGGCGTCGCGGTACAGAGCCAGTGGATGATACAGGATGTAATCGAGTCACGGATCGATGCTGAAGCCTCGTTAGGCATTGCCCAGATGACTCCGGCCGAGATGCAGAAATATGTTGGCGGTGGCAGCGCCCTGGATCCAAGTCTAGCGATGCAAGCCTTGAGCAGGAAGATCGGAGAAGCGGTTGTCGCCTGCACGGGATGCTCCACAACTGATAAATTCATTGTTGCTGGCGTAGCTCAAAATGGACGCATGAACGCAACAGAGGTCGGCCGCATTCTCAAGAACTATCGGCCAAATGGAGTTGTCGATTGGCACAGATACTTTGGAGACTCGGCCACAAGCATTGAAGGAGTAAAGGGGAATTGGCTTGCAATTCGTTCCAAGGGGCTTGGTTGGGATTTGTTTCAAGTACAATTGTTCCTGAACGATTTGTTAGCACTTCAAGAAATGGGATGGCAACTACCTTCTGATCTCAACATTGAGTACATCCAGTGTTTGGCTGCCGGTTCGGGATCATGCCAGCAGTGAGGGGTGGTTGGATTCATGTCTCATGTGAGTAAGAGGAGCAGATTATGTCATCAAGCACTTCGCGTTGGCTATATGTTGGTGTATGCATAATCCTAAGTGCTATATGGCTGCAAGCATGTGAGCTTGACTTGGAGAGCCATGTGGCTAGCTTTGAACGAGGAAACGGGACCTATGAGATTAACTCACGCACCATCTTGCAGTCACTCGAGCAGAACACCTCTGGTCTCTTCAACCTACGACAAGACGGCCAAGAAAACGAAAGCGTTGATTTGTTGCCTGTTCGATGGACGCAAGCCGACTATTGGCAAATCGCTAAAATCTTTCACCAGCAGGTTCTAATGGAATCCATCAATGACTGGAAACTAGCCAGTATGTTTTTTCGCCTTGATTGCGCTGACGGGCCCTTCGGCCCACAGCAGG